>CAYXEM010000001.1:0-30282 GCA_964464045.1 uncultured Microbacteriaceae bacterium
GACACCGCCGGACTTAAATTGTGAAAAGGCCACCCGAAAGGGTGGCCTTTTTGCATTAGCGTGACTTTGAGGGAATCGATGAGCGAGAACAATAACTCCAGCCGTCCAGGCCGGCCTGACCGATCTGGACCAAAGCGGCAGTCTGGCCCCGGAGGGCCCAAGCGATTCGATGGTCCACGCGGCGCAAAGCCAGGTGGTCGACCGGGTGCTGGTGACCGCAAGCCATCGGGCGGCCGCCGTTTTGGTGACGGTGACTCTACCGAGCGTCCTCGCCGCGACGATCGCGGACAGGGGCGCCCCGAGCGCAGTGGCTTTCGCCGCGACGATCGTAACGATCGAGGTGGCGCGCGCGGTGGCGAATCTGGTGGGTTCCGCCGAGGAGAGCGTCAAGAAGGCGCTGAGCGCGGTGGGTTCCGCCGTGAGGGACGTCCAGAAGGTCACCCCGAGCGCAGTGATCGTGGTGGGTTCCGCCGCGAGGACCGCGGTGATCGTGGTGGGTTCCGCCGTGATGATCGGCCGCGTACGCCGAGGGACCGCGAGAATGACGAGCCAGAGATTGTGTTCCCGGCGCTTGACGAGGATGTTGAGCCAAAGCAACTTGATCGGATGGCAAGGCGAGAACTCGCTGGGCTCGATAAAGATAAGGCCGATTTTGTCGCCAACCACCTGGTGATGGTCGCACGCCTTGTTGATGATGAACCAGAACGTGCTCACGAGCATGCGAAAGCTGCCTTGGTGAAGGGATCTCGAATCCCGGTTGTGCGCGAAACACTGGGGATTACGGCATATCTCACCGGAGATTTTGCGCTCTCCCTGCGCGAGCTTCGCACTCACCGCAGGCTTACCCGGCAAGACCTCAACGTTCCGATGATGATTGATTGCGAACGTGGTCTGGGCCGGCCCAATAAGGGTTTGGAACTTGCTACTGAGGTGAATCGCGCTGAGTTGCCCGACGGCGTAGCTGTCGAACTCGCGATTGCCGTCTCTGGCTGTCGATGGGACTTGGGGCAGACGGAGCGGGCTCTGCTCGAGCTGGAGATTCCTCAGCTCAATCCCAATAAGGCCTTTTCCTATTCCCCCGTACTGTTTGACGCTTACGCGGTAGTGCTCGATGAGCTTGGGCGCTCAGATGAAGCGGCCCAGTGGGGTAAGCGCGCTCAGATTGCCGCGGAAGCCCTGGAAGAGGCCGAAGCTACTGACGAACTGGAGGTGTTTGAGCTCGAAGAAGTTGAGCCAGTCGACGAGGTCTCACCACCCGAAGCCGTTGAGGTGGTCGAGGAGCCGCCACATTTATGATCGGCAGGAAGCAGACTTTGCTCTCCAGGTATGACGCGCTGTTTCTCGACCTGGATGGCGTGATTTATAAGGGTCCACACGCTATCCCCCATGCGGTGAAGGCAATCAATAGCGCCTCGGTCGTGTGTGGTTACCTCACCAACAATGCCTCGCGTACACCTGAGTCGGTTGCCGATCACTTGACCAGCCTCGGTTTAGAGGTCGAGCCTGACGACGTGGTGACCTCACCCCAAGCGGCCGTGCGTGTGCTTGCCGACCTCATTCCTGCAGGTTCTCTGGTCTTAGTGGTCGGGGGAGAAGGCCTTATCCGCGAGGTCGAAAACGCGGGTTTTCGGGTTACATTCCAGGCAGATGACCAGCCTGCAGCAGTTATTCAAGGATTTTCGCCGGAACTCGGCTGGACGCATCTGGCTGAGGCGTCGTTTGCGCTACAGCGCGATGAGAACTGTGTGTGGGTGGCCACCAATACGGATTGGACGATCCCGGTTGAAAAGGGTGTCGCCCCAGGTAATGGAACATTGGTCAGTGCCGTACATCTTGCCGTAGGGCGCCTTGCTACGTTCGCGGGCAAGCCAGAGAAGCCGCTATTTGATGTGGCCAGGGAGCGCTTTAGCTCTTGCACCAAGCCATTGATGGTGGGCGATCGCCTCGATACCGATATCGCGGGTGCTAATAAGGCAGGTCTTGACTCTGCTTTAGTGTTGACAGGAATTGACCAGGCGAAGCAAGTTCTCGCCGCGTCACCCGAAGAGCAGCCCACTTACATCTTGAGAGACCTTCGTGATCTCCACGCGCCATACCCCCAGGTCATAAAGAGCGTGGATGCTGACGGAGTGCACACGGTTGAGGTGGGCAAAGCGGTTGTGCGTCGCAAGGACCACGTTGTTCGTGTAGCGAGGACGGGAGATTCGATCGACCTGCTGCGCGCCGGTGCGGCAATCATCTACGACTCAGCCCTCAAAATTTTCGGACTTGATGTCGACAGCCAGATATATTCGAAGGCGTGAATCAATCCATGAGCGACAGTCAGAGCACGTCACGAATTGCCGACATTGAGGCAATTGGCGAGCTGGACATTGATGTTCGACTGGACAAACTTGTCGAGGTTGAGGCGGAACTTCGATCTGAATTGGGCTCACCCAGTCGAGATGAGCAAGCGTCGTCTTGAGCGCTGAGCGGCTCGACCGCACACTTGTGACCAGGCAGCTGGTCGATACGAGGACTAAAGCCCAGAGGCTCATCGCGGACGGAAAAGTGTCCGTTAACGACGTTGTTGTCACTAAAGCTTCCACTCCTGTGTTGGAAACTGACCAGATAGTGCTGCTCGAGTCGGACTCTGACGTCGGCCGGGGCGCGAAGAAGCTTCGTCACGCGCTTAAGCACTGGTCCATTCCTGTTGAAGGGTTAGTGAGCGCAGATCTTGGGGCTTCGACCGGTGGGTTTAGTCAAGTCCTGATCGAAGAAGGAGCCTCATCTGTGGTTGCCATTGACGTGGGTCACGACCAGCTTCACCCGGTGGTAGCTGAAGATTCTCGTGTGATCAACATCGAAGGTCAAAGCGTCCTTGATCTCAGCGCAGAATGGTGGGCGACTCACTCGTTGCCACAACCGGTAGGAATTGTCGTTGCAGACCTGAGTTTTGTGTCGCTGCAAAAAGTCATTCCGGTTGCGGTGTCCACTTTCGGTGTCCACAGTGACTATGTGTTTCTTGTTAAACCCCAATTTGAGGTGGGCAAGGGGCGCACCAACCACGGAGTGGTGAAGGATGTGCCGCGGAGAGACCAATCCATTCGCGACGTCGCACAGGAATTTATTGACGCAGGACTACCGGTGCGAGGTGTCATTGCCTCACCCATCACGGGGGAGCGCGGCAATGTTGAATACCTGATGTTGGCAAGTAACGACTCACAGAGATATCCAGCAGAATGGGAAGGTCGTATACCTGTCACCAACGAGGAGGCCACGTCATGACCAGACACATGCTCGTGGTGTCCCATTCGAACCGGGCTGAGGCAGTTGACGCGAGCGTTCAAGTAATCCAGTCCCTCCTAGCGAGTGACATCACCCCTGTCGTGGCCGCTGAGCAACAAGAAATGCTTCGCGGCGCCACCGATACTCTCGCAGTGCTGAACCAGGACGTGAGTGCCCACGACATCGAGCTGGCGATCGTGCTTGGTGGTGACGGAACAATTTTGTTGGCAGCTGAGCTACTTCGCGGAACTCAGGCCCCTCTCTTGGGCGTCAACCTCGGCCACGTCGGTTTCCTCGCCGAGTCAGAGCGTGATGATCTAGCCCATACAGTTGAGCGCGCTATTGCTCGCGACTACGACGTGGACGAGCGCTTGGCGCTCGACGTCGTGGTGACAAAGGACGGTTCCGAAATCTTCCACACGTGGGCGCTCAACGAAGCCACAGTGGAAAAAGCTGGTGGTGTTCGCATGATCGAACTGGTGTTGGAAGTCGACGGACGCCCTGTGTCGAGCTTTGGTTGCGACGGTGTCGTGTTGTCGACACCCACCGGCTCCACCGCATATTCCTTCTCGGCCGGTGGTCCCGTGGTGTGGCCGCAAGTCAAGGCACTGCTGATGGTGCCGCTTTCTGCCCACGCCTTGTTCTCTAGGCCTCTCGTTGTTGACCCAGAGTCCACCTTGGCAGTGGAGGTTGCTGGAAGAATCCAGCAAGAAGCAGTTTTGTGGTGCGATGGTCGACGCGGTTGCGAACTCACACCCGGCTCTCGGGTCTCGGTGACACAAAGTAGTCAACCGGTGAGATTGGCCAGGCTTCACCCCGCACCCTTTAGCGACCGCTTGGTGCGGAAGTTCACGCTGCCAGTAACCGGCTGGCGAGGCCCAGATGGATCGCCTTCGTGATCGAACACATCGATATTCGAGACCTGGGTGTGATCGCCCATGCTTCTCTGCCCTTCGCCCCAGGCTTCACGGTCGTCACGGGGGAGACGGGAGCTGGAAAGACCATGGTGGTAACGGCCCTTGGTTTACTGCTTGGGCAACGTGCAGATACTGCTCGAGTGCGCCAAGGCGCCGACGTTAGTTGGGTAGAGGGTCGCTTCCAAGATCCAGGTATTCCTGACGTGTCAGACCGAGTAGCCGAACTAGGTGGGGTAATCGACGACGGCGAACTGGTGGTGTCTCGCCAGGTAGCCGGCGAGGGAAAATCACGCGCTGTCGTGGGCGGTCGATCTGCTCCCGTGTCGGTGTTGTCTGAACTTGCAGAACACCTCGTGGTGGTCCACGGACAATCAGACCAAATTCGACTGAAATCTGAGTCTGCTCAACGTGAGGCCCTCGACCGTTTTGCCGGTTCCTCTGTGTCGCAACCTTTGGCGCAATACCAAGAGGTATTTTCGAGGCATCAGAAGAACGTCGCCATTTTGACTGAAATGGATGGCAACGACGCGGCAAAGCGAGCGGAAGCAGAACGTCTGCAACTCGCCGTTTCGGCGATAGAAGCAGTGTCGCCAGAGCCTGGGGAAGATGAAAAGCTCCTGGCCATTAGCCAACGCCTCGAAAACGTTGAAGACCTTCGGCAGGCCGCTGGTAGCGCCCGGGATGCGCTGTCTAACGACACTGGGGCGGATGGGACAGACGCGAGGGCGTTGATTGACCACGCGATTAGGTCACTCGAGCGAGTCGAGGCGAGAGACCAAGCTCTTGCCCCGATCATTAGCTCCCTTCGTGACGGTCTTTTTCAAGTTGACGACAGTGTCCAAGCCCTTTCGGCCTATCTCTCGGAAATGGTCGAAGGGGAAGGAATGGATCTTGAGGCCGTAATGGCCAGGCGCTCGGAAATCACGGGCTTGATGCGCAGTTATGGTCCGACGCTCGAGGACGTGTTGAACTTTGTCTCAACAGCAAGTGACCGGTTGCTCGAGTTGGACGTCTCCGGCGACGCGAAGGCTGCGTTGTCTGCGCAGGTCGCAGCCGATCAAGCCGTGCTCGATGAGCTTGCACGAGAGATCACCGCTGCGCGCACAAGCGCGGGCGAGGAGCTTTCTCGACGGGTGAGTGCTGAACTTGCCGCTCTTGCGATGGCAGATGCGCACTTCGTAGTGGATATTTCAGCTAAAGAGCTCACGCAGTTTGGTTCCGACCAGGTGTCGTTTCTTCTCGCGCCCCACAGAGGCGCACCACCGCGGCCAGTGGCCAAAGGGGCCTCCGGCGGTGAGCTCTCTCGCGTAATGCTGGCGCTCGAAGTGGTAATCGCCGAGGCTGACCCGGTGCCGACCTTTATTTTCGATGAAGTGGATGCCGGCATTGGCGGCTCGACCGCATTGGAAATTGGAAACCGTCTTGCCACTCTTGCCAAGACCTCACAGGTCATTTGTGTCACGCACCTTGCGCAGGTCGCCGCCGCGGCGAACCACCACCTGCTGGTCACCAAAGATCAATCTGGAGAAGTGACCGAGTCGAGTGTGACGGTATTGACCGGAGACGCCAGGGTGAGTGAGCTCGCTCGAATGCTGGGTGGCGACGAGGCCTCGGAGAGTGCGAAAGCCCACGCGCAAGAAATGTTGGATCGCCACTCGGTGAGTCGCGTCAGCCAACGTTGAAAACGGGATAGTGTTTACACCCGTGGGAGATGAGGTCCAGACGGATTTAATCCCGGTCACGAAACACATTTTCGTCACCGGTGGTGTGGTTTCCTCCCTCGGAAAAGGTCTTACCGCAGCATCTCTGGGTAACCTGCTTTCGGGACGTGGTCTTCGCGTCGTCATGCAGAAGCTTGACCCGTATCTCAACGTTGACCCGGGCACAATGAACCCGTTTCAGCACGGTGAGGTGTTTGTCACCGATGACGGCGCCGAAACCGACCTTGATATCGGCCACTATGAGCGCTTCCTTGATATCAACCTCTCTCAGGCGGCAAACGTCACAACCGGTCAGGTCTACTCGGATGTGATCGCCCGGGAGCGTCGAGGTGAGTACTTGGGCGAAACTGTCCAGGTCATCCCTCACATCACGGACGAGATCAAACGCCGTATGCGCGAGCAGGCGAATGCAACCCCGAAACCTGACGTGATCATCAGTGAAATTGGTGGAACCGTTGGCGATATCGAAAGTCAGCCTTTCATCGAAGCGGCGCGTCAGATTCGCCACGAACTCGGACGAAAGAACGTGTTCTTTGTCCACGTCTCCCTCGTTCCTTACATGGGTGCATCGGGCGAACAGAAGACCAAGCCAACCCAGCACTCGGTCGCCGCTCTTCGATCCATAGGTATTCAGCCAGACGCTTTGGTGCTGCGCAGTGATCGTCCGGTTGAGGCCGCTAACAGGCGCAAAATTGCCTTGATGTGTGACGTCGACGAGTCCGCTGTTGTCAATGCGGTTGACGTAGCGAGCATCTACGACATCCCCACTGTGTTGCACAGCCAAGACCTCGATGACTACATCATTGACGCGCTCCACCTCAACGCCGGTGAAATGAATTGGGGGAGCTGGTCAGATCTTCTGGATACTGTTCACAACCCGAAGCGGCATGTCACCATCGGTTTGGTTGGAAAATACATCGATCTTCCTGACGCCTACCTCTCCGTAGTCGAGGCTTTGCGCGCCGGTGGGTTTGCTCACAAAGCAAAGGTCGACATCAAGTGGATCGCCAGCGACGATTGCCTTACTGATGAAGGAGCGGCGAAGTCCTTGGATGGGCTCGACGGTATCTGTGTTCCCGGTGGATTTGGAATCCGTGGAATCGACGGCAAAGTGGGCGCGTTGAAATATGCGCGTGAGAACAAGATTCCAACCCTGGGGCTGTGTCTTGGCCTTCAGTGCATGGTGATCGAATATGCCCGTAATGTCGTTGGCCTTGAAGGTGCCTCCAGCACAGAATTTGATCCCGACTGTGAATTCCCGGTCATCGCGACCATGGCGGAGCAGGTCGACATTGTGGACGGCAAGGGTGATTTGGGTGGCACGATGAGGCTCGGTCTCTATGAAGCCAAACTCCAGGCTAATTCCATTGTGCGTGATCTTTATGGCTCGGACACCATCGAAGAGCGTCACCGTCATCGCTATGAGGTGAATAATGCCTACCGCCCTCAGGTGACCGAGGCGGGCCTCGTCGTGAGCGGTCAGTCGCCCAAGGGTGACCTGGTGGAGTTTGTCGAGCTTCCGCCGAGGGTGCACCCGTTCTATGTGTCGACTCAAGCCCACCCTGAACTGCGGTCACGTCCGAACCGCGCGCACCCGCTCTTCGCGGGACTGATTCAAGCGGCTCTCGATCGCAGTGAAGCCTCGGCGTTGTTTGCAGTAGGGGCGAACCAGGACGCTCAGTGAGCTCCTTCTTGAGAGACACCCCGGAGGAACCGGTGGTCTCTTCCACAGACACCGTCTACACCGGTGCAGTATGGGATGTCGTCAAAGAGACATTTGACTACTCGGGTGAATCTCTCACGAGAGACTTTGTGAATCACCCTGGAGCATCTGCGGTGGTCGCACTTGATGAGAGTGGCCGGGTCTTGTTGCTTCGCCAATATCGTCACCCTGTTCGGTCTCGAAATTGGGAACTCCCTGCTGGACTATTAGATGTTCCGGGTGAAGACCCGGTGGAGTGCGCACACCGTGAACTTGCGGAGGAAGCAAACTATCGGGCAGATCAGATGATTCATCTGACCACCATGAACGTTTCACCGGGTGGATCCAACGAAACGATAAATATCTATCTCGCCCGCGGGCTTCACCCGATTGAGTCTGACTTTGTCAAAACCGGAGAAGAGGCCGACCTCGAAGTTGAGTTCTGGCCACTCGACGAAGCCGTGGACGCGGTAATCGCGGGGGAGATACGCAACCAAATTTCCGCCACCGGCCTATTGATTGCTCATGTCTGGATCCAGCGACACTCACGCCGGCGCCTTGCAGGCAGAAGTCGAACGCTTTCTTCGCTATTTAGCGCTGGAGCGCGGTCGCTCCGCAAACACGCTGAGTGCCTATCGTGGGGACCTAGCGCTGTATACGGCCTGGCTTAATCACAGGGATTTATCGCGGTTTGACGCGGTGTCGGCACCCGTCGTGGAGGATTTCGCGGCGAGTTTGGACGGTTCGGCACGGACCATTCAGCGCCGAATTTCAGCCGTGAGGTCGCTCCATCGCTTCTTGGTAGAAGACGGGCGAGTGGCGTCTGACCCGACAGCCGCAATTTCCGCTCCGCATCAGCCAGAGCGACTCCCCAAAGCGCTCAGCGTCCCACAAATCACGACGTTGATCGAAAGCGTGTCGGGGGATGACGTTCTGAGCCTCCGTGATCGAGCACTTCTAGAAATTCTCTACGCCACGGGAGCCAGGGTGAGCGAGGTGACTGGCCTTGCGGTGGATGATGTTTTTGGCCAAAACGGCCAGCCCGCTGAGCTTTTGCGGGTGATCGGGAAGGGCAATAAGGAGCGTGTTGTCCCGTTGGGTCAGCACGCCCGAGATGCCCTAGACGCGTATGTGGTGAGGGCGCGCCCCGAGCTTTCCCGCCGTGCGAAAAAACACTCTGCGGCTCTTTTTTTGGGTGCGCGGGGTGGGGCACTCAGTCGACAAAACGTATGGCTCATCCTGAATCAGCGCGCCGAGGCGTGCGCATTGGGCGTTCGGCTCTCTCCCCACACCCTTCGCCATTCTTGCGCGACCCACTTGGTAAACGGAGGAGCGGACATCAGGGTGGTCCAAGAGCTCTTAGGTCACGCATCGGTGCAAACCACACAGATTTACACCAAAGTCACCATTGACTCCTTACGAGACGTGTATTTCACCGCGCATCCCCGAGCTCAGGGCTAGCAGAAGATAGACTCTCTGGCATGGCGCAGGCATCTAATTCCCCCAAAACTGGCCCTACCGGTCGACCCCTGCGCGAGTTTCCAGAGCCTGCTCCGCTCAAGCAGCATGGGCCTGCTCGTGTCATCGCTCTTGCAAACCAAAAAGGTGGCGTGGGGAAGACCACCACCACGGTCTCGCTCGCTGGTGCGCTGGCTGAGTACGGCCGAAACGTCTTGCTCGTCGACTTCGACCCGCAGGGTGCCCTCTCTGCTGGAATGGGTGTGCCGAGCCACGATGTGCCCACCATCTATGACTTGATGATTGGCCGGGAAAAGGACATCCACCAGGTCATTCAACCCACCAAAGTTCCTGGTATTCACGTTATCCCCGCAAATATTGACCTGTCTGCGGCCGAGGTTCACCTCGTGAGCGAGGTCGCCCGGGAACACATCTTGGCAAACATCTTGAAGCCAGTGCTGGGCGACTACGACGTTGTGTTTATCGACTGCCAGCCCTCGCTGGGCCTCCTGACTGTTAACGCGTTGACCGCAGCACACGGGGTTTTGATCCCGCTCGAAGCGGAGTACTTCGCGCTTCGTGGTGTTGCCTTGCTGATTGACACAATCGACAAGGTGCGCGATCGACTAAATCCGTCACTGCAATTGGACGGCATCGTGGCAACCATGTTTGATGCCCGCACACTCCACGCCAAAGAGGTGCTCGAGCGCGTCGTTGAAGGATTTGGCGAGAAGGTTCTTGAGACTGTCATTGGGCGCACCGTGAAGTTCCCAGACGCCTCGGTTGCTGGTGTTCCCATCACAGAGTTTGCACCTCAGCACGCCAGCGCCAACACCTATCGTCAGCTCGCCAGGGAGCTGATTAGTAGGGGATCGATTGCCTAGTTCGCCCATCGTTGACCAGCAGGGGGAAGCCACCGAGCAGTCAACTGGTTTCCGTGTTTCCCTCGACAACTTCGATGGGCCTTTTGACCTGCTTCTGAGCTTAATTTCGAAGCGTCAACTCGACATCACTGAGGTGGCCTTAAGTGTGGTGACGGGTGAGTTCGTGAAATACGTCGCGGACATGGAGGGCACCGAGGAGCTGGAACAAGCCAGCGAATTCTTGCTTGTGGCCGCGACGCTGCTCGACATGAAGGTCGTCGGCTTGTTGCCTCAGGGTGACTATGTCGATGCGGAAGACGTGAAGATCCTTGAAGCCAGAGACCTGCTCTTCGCCAGGCTCCTGGAATACCGAGCCTTTAAAGACGTGTCGGCATGGTTTGCAGAACAACTAGACGATGAGGCGAAACGCCATCCCCGCATCGTCTCCTTGGATGCTCACTACCGTGACCACACTCCCAAGCTCAGTTGGACCA
The DNA here is from genome assembly GCA_964464045.1 of uncultured Microbacteriaceae bacterium. Classification (GTDB taxonomy): domain Bacteria; phylum Actinomycetota; class Actinomycetes; order Actinomycetales; family Microbacteriaceae; genus Pontimonas. The sequence continues at coordinate 10,423 of CAYXEM010000001.1, forward strand.
CGACTGTCGACGACTTCGCAGCTCTGGCACTGTTGGCTTTCACACCGCGGGATATTCCCATGGTGTCCATCGATCACCTTCACGCACCGCTGGTGAGCGTTCGCGAGCAGGCGATTATCGTCTTAGGCGTTTTGCGCTCGGGCGAGAAGAGCTTCCGCGAATTGATCGCTGGGGTCAAGGAAAAGGGTGTCATCGTGGCGAGGTTCCTCGCTGTGTTGGAGCTTTACCGGCAGTCCGCGCTGTCATTCCACCAGTTGGAACCTCTTGGTGAGCTCACCGTTCACCTCATCGACGATAATTTTTCTGACGACCAGCTTGCCGCCCTCGGCAGTGAATGGTCAGAGCCGCCTGAGGAGGCCGCATGAGTGAAGCAGAAACGGTAGAAGAAGCTCCAGTAGTTCCCGAGGAGAGCCTGCAGGCAGCAATCGAGGCGTTGTTGATGGTGGCAGACCAGCCACTATCTCTGGTCTCTCTTGCCCAGGCAACGGGTAACCCACTTGACCGAGTTCGCGTGGCGGTCGATTTCCTTCGCGCCGACTACGCCGGAGAAGGCCTGGGGCCTCGACGAGGTTTTGAGCTACGCGAGGTTGGCGGTGGATGGCGCGTGTATGCACGGGCCGACTTTGATGACATCGTGCGTGGAATGCTCCATGACGATTCACCGCAGCGACTAAGCCAACAGGCGTTGGAGACCCTCGCTGTCATCGCCTACAAGCAGCCAGTCACCAGAAGCCAGGTGTCGTCAGTTCGCGCGGTGAATGTTGACTCAGTCATGCGCACTCTGGTTGCCCGCGGCCTCATCACCGAGCACTCGACTGATCCAGAGACCGGCGCGATCTTCTACGAGACGACACCACTTTTACTGGAGTACCTGGGCATCGAGTCGCTCGACCAATTACCGCCTATTTCGCCCCTGTTGGACGACGGCCAGTCGGGCTTCGACAATGTCGAGCGCTGAGGCTGACGGGGAGCGTTTACAAAAGGTTCTATCCCGCGCGGGTGTTGCATCTCGTCGCCAAGTAGAGAACTTTTTGTTAGCCGGACGTATTCGAATCAACGGCAAGACGATCAAGGAACTCGGTGTTCGAGTCACGCCGGGTAGGGACACTGTTGAGTTAGATGGCACGGTGTTGCAGCTTGACGTTGATGCTCGCTACGTCGTGTTCAATAAGCCCACCAAGGTTGTGACATCGCTGAGTGATGAACGCGGGCGCACTGATTTGCAGGGGGTGTTGGACGACATCGGCGAGAGGCTGTTCCCTGTGGGCCGGCTCGACTACGACACCAGCGGACTACTCATCCTCACGAATGACGGCGAAGCTGCTCAAGTTCTCTCTCATCCGTCATTTGGTGTGGAAAAGACCTATGTTGCGACAGTGCGCGGAGAGGTGACTCCCTCTGTCGTGAAAGTGTTACGCGATGGGCTAGAGCTCGAAGATGGGTTTATTGCTGCCGATCACGTGAAAGTAGTAGGACAGGCGAGCCCCCAAAAGTCAATCCTGGAAATTACGTTGCACTCTGGTCGAAACAGGATTGTTCGGAGAATGTGCGAGGCGGTAGGCCACCCGGTGATCACCCTTCAGCGCAGGCGATTCGGACCGTTCCATTTGGCGGGCTTGAAGGTGGGCCATTGGCGAGACTTCACGTCGGAACAACGCCACCAGCTCGCTACGCTAGTGGAATTGGCTAAAAAGCAGACCGGAGGGGAACGTCATGGCTAAAAGCGCCACGTCAATCTCCGGCGTATACATAATCGGTACCGGACTTTTAGGGACCAGTCTGGGTCTGTGTTTGCGCAGTCACGGTGTCAGCGTCTGGCTGTCTGATCTCTCCAGCAGCGCCTCCGCCCTTGCTGCAGATTACGGCGCTGGCGAAGTCGCGACGACGCTACCCGAAGACGTTGATTTAGTCGTTGTCGCGACGCCCCCTGACGTCACCGCGTCAGTGGTCGCCCAGGCACTCAAGGATTTCCCTCAGGCGCTGGTGATTGATGTGGCCAGCGTGAAGGGGAGCATTCGCAAAGCTCTCGAGAGCCAAGACGTTGACATGTCGCGCTACGTCGGAACCCATCCCATGGCCGGTCGCGAGAAGGGCGGCCCCACGGCTGCGCGCACCGATTTGTTTGTCGCCCGCCCCTGGGTGGTGTGCGCGGGAGACACGGTTTCTGAGGAATCTCTGGCTGCTATTCATGGCGTAGTGGAGATGTGTGGGGCAACAATTCACGACATGTCTGCAGATGACCACGACCGAGTTGTGGCCATGGTCTCTCACGTTCCTCAAGTGGTCAGCAGCGTGATGGCGGGCACACTTAACGCTGCAAGCCCGGCAGATCTGGATCTCGCTGGGCAAGGCGTTCGCGATGTCACCCGCATCGCCGGGAGCGACCCCGCCTTGTGGATTCAAATTTTGCAGCACAACGCCGCACCAGTATCAGCCCTCCTCGCTGATGTTGCTGCGAAACTCAGCGCGGCGGCAGCAGCGTTGTCGGACACTACTGTGGCGGGCGCAAAAAGGGAGCTTGCAGAATTGTTAGACGCGGGAGTCAGGGGTGTCTCGCAGATTCCTGGCAAGCACGGTTTGTCCAAGCAATTCGCGACATTGAACGTCATCATTGACGACAAGCCTGGTCAGTTGGCCGCGGTGTTACACGACGTGGGCGAGATTGGCGTCAACCTCGAGGACATGCGTCTTGAGCACTCCCCAGGTGCGGCAGTTGGTTTCGTCGAGCTGTCAGTGCAGCCTGAGCGTGTCCATGAACTGTCCGATGCGCTTGAAACTCGCGGATGGCGAATTGCGGGGGAGCGCTCATGACTCACATCATTGCGGTGGATGGGCCCGCAGGCTCGGGAAAGTCGAGTGTGTCGAAGGCAGTGGCACGGGAACTGGGTTTTGGGTACTTGGACACGGGTGCTGCCTATCGAGTGTTGACGGCGTCGGCGCTGTCTGCGCAGGTTGACCTAGACGATGAGACCGCTGTGTTGCGGATGTGGGAGGCGCTAAATTACCAGGCGCCAACCGATCCCGACGCACAGACCTTTGTGGTTAACGGCAGCGATTTCACGGCCACAATCAGGGAAGAAGCAACGTCGTCACAGGTTTCCCGGGTTGCTAAACATCCGCAGGTGCGCCTCGTCATGAACGAGGGTTTCCGCTCCATTGCCGCTGGAGTGGACCAACCAGGAATTGTCATTGAGGGCCGCGACATCACCACGGTGGTAGCTCCAGACGCGCCGGTAAGAGTTCTCCTGACCGCTGACGAAGACGTGCGAATCGCACGCAGGCAAGCTGAACTGGGAGGCATTGACGCCTCAGCACTGAAAGACCGTGACAATGCGGATCGTAAGGTGGTCGACTTTTTGACTGCTGCGGACGGTGTAGTCACCCTCGATTCCACCCATTTGAGTTTTGATGACACCGTGAAGACCCTCTTGTCTATTGCCAAGCAGGGGCTTGAGGGTGACCAGGAAGGTGCGCTATGAGCGACGAAGACGAATTTTTAGGCGACGATAAGCGGGCGGAAAGCCTGCTGGGCGGGCTCGACGATTTCGAGCTTGATGAAGACGACTATCGACTGCTCTCGGGAGATGTTGGAGCGGGTGATTTTGGCTCCACCCAAGCGAACTGGCCTGTGGTCGCTGTCGTGGGCCGCCCCAATGTGGGAAAGTCGGCTTTGGTCAACCGCATTTTGGGACGTCGAGAAGCGGTCGTGCAAGACACTCCCGGTGTCACCCGAGACCGCGTGAGTTACCCGGCTGAATGGAACGAACGCTTCTTTACCCTGATGGACACGGGTGGCTGGGAACCCGACGCTAAGGGCTTGGACCAGTCAGTCGCCGTTCAAGCAGAGGTTGCGATCGACCTGGCAGACGTCATCATCTTCGTCGTCGACTCCCGGGTGGGTGTCACTGCAACTGATGAGCGAGTGGTGACTCTATTGCGCCACTCTGGCGTGCCTGTGGTTGTGGCTGCAAACAAAGTGGATGACCAGGGTGGGGAAGCAGACGCGAGTGCGTTGTGGTCGTTAGGGCTGGGAGAGCCATGGCCTGTGTCTGCCCTTCACGGACGTGGTGTTGCGGACATGCTCGATCACATCTTGACCTTGATGCCAGAAACTGCAAAGACGGCGTCACTTAACGGGCCTGGACCACGACGTATTGCCCTTGTGGGTAAGCCCAATGTGGGTAAGTCGAGCCTGCTCAACAAGGCTGCGAAGTCAGAGCGCGTTGTGGTGAACGAGCTCGCGGGCACCACAAGAGATCCCGTTGACGAGTTAGTCGAGATTGGTGGAGAAACCTGGCGGTTTGTCGACACTGCCGGTATCCGCAAAAAAGTGCACCTTCAGCAGGGCGCTGACTTTTACGCGAGCCTTCGCACCCAAGCCGCCCTGGAAAAGGCAGAGGTTGCGATTGTTGTCATCGACGTAACGGAAGAAGTCAGTGAGCAGGATTTGAGGATCATTGACCTCGTTGTTGAGTCGGGTCGCGCATTGATTCTGGCCTTCAATAAGTGGGACTTGTTGGATGATGAGCGTCGGCGCTACCTCGAGCGGGAAATTGAGACTGATCTCGACCATGTCCACTGGGCGCCACGAATCAACATCTCGGCAAAAACTGGTCGACACCTGGAAAAACTCCCCGCAGCGCTCCACACCGCGCTCGAATCATGGGATACCCGTATCTCAACGGGTGCCCTCAACGCCTTTATCGCTGAGCTTGCACAGTCCCACCCGCACCCGGTCCGTGGTGGAAAGCAGCCACGTATTTTGTATGCGACTCAGGCTGCGACCAGGCCACCCACATTTGTCTTCTTCACTACGGGCTTCCTTGACCCTCAATATCGTCGCTTTATTCAGCGACGTTTGCGTGAAGACTACGGTTTCGAGGGAAGCCCCATCCGAATTCAAATGCGCGTTCGTGAGCGTCGAGGCGACACGAAGAAGCGATAACCATGTCGATGCTGCCCCCGCCGCTACCCCCAGAACATCTGAGGGACCCGGGGGATGCGTGGGTAGAAGGTCCAGACGGCACCCGCTATTGGGGGCGCTTTGGAGCGGCGGGGGCTCTCGTGTGGCATCCGCCTCGTGGCGTATTACTTCAGCTTCGGGCTGAATGGTCCCACCACGGTTTGACCTGGGGGATACCCGGAGGTGCTCTAAAGCTCGGAGAAAGTGCCCACGATGCGGCGCTGCGGGAGTCCCACGAAGAGGCCGGAGTTCCCCTCGAAGGATTAGAGGCGATCCACACCGAGGTGCTGGACCTTGGCTTTTGGTCGTATACCTCGGTGGTGTTTTATGCCGAGGACTTCTTTCCGCCGGTGGTGAATGACCACGAGAGCGCCGATATCGCCTGGATCGAGATTGACACGGTATCGAGCATGCCGCTTCATCCCGCCTTCGAGAAGGCGTGGCCTGGCTTAAAGGCGGTTATCGAATCCCATGAGGAGTCCGGCCGGTGAACATCTAATCCCCTCCGGCCCAGTACACTTATCGGGTCACGGGCTGTGGCGCAGCTTGGTAGCGCACTTGACTGGGGGTCAAGGGGTCGCAGGTTCAAATCCTGTCAGCCCGACCAAATATTTGGTCGCTCACCCGTAATGGAAACGGTTGCGGAAACGTTCCAGGCGAGTAATCTGGAGCGATGTCAACCCTGGCCGATGTCGCCCGTCATGCGGGAGTGTCAAAGTCAACGGCCTCCAGGGCGCTCTCCGGCAATGGTTCGGTAAACGAAGAAACCAGGAAACGGGTTCAAGAATCAGCGAAGGCTTTGGACTTCGTAGCCTCAAGTGCAGCAGCACACCTAGCTACCGGTCGGTCAAAAAACATTGCTCTATTGACGCCCTTCGTGAACCGCTGGTTCTTCAGTGAGGTGATTGACGGAGTTGAAGCGGCGCTCATCGGCGCCGGCTACGACCTCACCCTCTATCGGCTTACCGACGACATACAACAGCGGCAAGCTCTTTTCGACTACTTCCTGGTGCGCAAAGGTGTCGACGCCGTAATCGCGTTGTCACTGTTCATTACGCCTGAAGAGGTGGATCGTCTCGAGTCACTCGGCAAACCCATTGTGGAAATTGGTGGACGAATTCCCAAGGTCCCGAGCATCTTCATTGACGACAGGGCGGTGGCCAGGGCCCACACCGAGCACCTCCTCGCTCTGGGGCACACAAGGCTGATGCACATCGGTGGAGACCAAGAGCACCAGTTGGACTTTGAGGTTCATGGAGGGCGTTTGCAGGGATTCCGCGATGCGTTGAGCTACGCCGGAATTGTCGTGGAGAACGATTTTCTTGCCGCCGAAATTTCTACCGCGGGCGGCTACGAGGCGGGACTGAAAGTACTGAGCGGGGATAATCCCCCTACCGCGATCTCTGCAATCAGTGACGAAGTAGCAATCGGCGTGATGTCTGCTGCTTACAAATTGGGCCTTCGTGTTCCGGAGGATGTGTCGGTGATTGGTATCGACGGACACCCGAGTGCTGCGGCTTTTGGTCTGACCACAATGGTGCAGCACCCTGCCCGCCAGGGCGCCATTGCTGTTTCGGCCGCACTTGCTGGCCTGGGGGGAATGTCTCCGGACGCCGGTGAGCTTGAGATGGAGCTTCCCGTGGAGCTCAAGGTCCGCAGCAGCACAGGGCCTGCGCCCAAGTAACTCCTAGAACGCGCTGGTGTAGGCGTTTATCGCGGGCTGCCCTCCTAGGTGGGCGTACAGCACACGGGAGCCCTCAGGGAAATAGCCCTCCTTGACCAAGTCGATCAAACCCGCCATTGACTTGCCCTCATATACGGGGTCGGTGATCATGGCATCCATTTGGGCGGCCAATTTGATGGCGTCTATGGTCTTAGGTCCAGCAACACCGTAGATGTCATCGTGCCAGCGATCGAGCAACACGATTTCGTCATCTGCAATTTCCCGACCAAGGTCGATGGCGTCTGCGGTGCGACGGGCAATACGTGCAATTTGATCCCACGTCTTCTCTACCGTTGCCGACGCGTCGATGCCTATTACTGACTGCGCGCGGTTGCTGTGCGCGAAGCCTGCGATCATTCCGCCTTGGGTTGATCCGGTCACCGAGCAGACAATGACGTTGTCGAATTGGAATCCAAGCTCTTTCTCCTGGTCTTCGACTTCGAAGGCCCATCCTGCGAAACCGTGGCCGCCTAGCGGGTGGTCACTTGCACCCGCGGGGATGGCGTATGGCCGTCCACCAGATGCCTCAACGTCGGAAATCGCGTCTTCCCATGATTTCCGGAAACCGATGTCAAACCCGGCAGGGTCAAGACGGACATCTGCACCCATGATGCGCGAGAGGAGAATATTGCCTGTTTCTTCGTAGAGCTCGTTCTCCCATTCCACCCAGTGCTCTTGAACAAGCACCGCCTTTAGTCCCAGTCGGGCGGCCACTGCTGCTACTTGACGGGTGTGATTGGACTGGACGCCGCCGATGGACACGAGAGTGTCACATCCTTGGTTCAGGGCATCCTGCGCGAGGTATTCAAGTTTTCGCGTCTTGTTTCCGCCATAGGCCATCCCCGAATTCAAGTCTTCGCGCTTTGCCCAAATCTCTACCTTTCCGCCGAGGTGCTCGCTCAAGCGAGGGAGCGGATGAATAGGAGAAGGGCCTACGAGAAATGAAGCCTTCGGGGTGTTGTTTAGTGCGGCACGAGTCATGCGATAACAGTACTGGTGCCGGCAGTGGGCTCTGCCCCTGGCATACTTTTGACCATGAGCCGTGAAAGCGAACTTGAGCGCAAATGGAAGATGGTGGGTTGGATTTTCGCCGCCATTGCCTTGGTTATCGTTGCCGGCCCTCAAATTCTCAATTTGTTTACTCAGTAGCCGACTCGTTTCGGGGCTAGTCTTCACTCGTGGAGTGGTCAGTAATCATCGCAATGGCGGTGTATTCATTCGTACTCGCGGTAACCCCGGGTCCTAACAACACCGCTTTGTTAGCTCTCGGTGGGCGCTTTGGCTTCCGGGCAACCATTCCCTATCTCGCCGGCATGGCTATTGGGTTGGTTCTACTTGTTGGCGTCATGGCACTGGGGTTAGGGGCATTGCTCGAGCTTTACCCCGTCGGATTTAAGGCGCTTAAGTACGTGGCATTCGCCTTTGTTGTGTATTTGGCGTGGCGCACTCTTGGTGTGGGAAAGGGAAATCGCGGCAGCGAGGCAGACAAGCCCATCACCGTCTGGCAGTCATCAATCTTCCAGTTGGTAAATCCAAAGGCGTGGATCGCCACCGGCACGTTGATTGCTGCCTACGTTCCAGAGGGCACCCGCGTCTGGGGGTTTGCCATCGCTGCAATGACGTTTGTGATTGCGACGCTTCCCGGTGCAATGATTTGGGCGTTCGCGGGTCAGGCGGTGAGTTTCTTGTTGAGCGGGTCGAGGGCTCATCGAATTTTCTCCATCGTGATGGCGTTAGCAATTGTGGGAACGATGATCCCTGTCCTGTTCTTGGGATAGCCATTTCTCTGTCACTAGCCTGGGTTCATGGCGACATGGACAGTGGTAGTACCCAACGGACAGTATGAGCTCAGCGTCGAGGAATTGCAGCAGTGGGCGATCGCACGAAAGATCCAACACGACACCCGTGTAATCGACGAGCGTGGCGAGGCATGGAATGCGGCGCAAATTCCCGAAGTCTTCTCACGGCGTGAATGGCTCATTGCTCTCTTGCTCAGCATCTTTCTCGGATCGCTGGGGGTCGATCGTTTCTACGTGGGAAAAGTGGGAACGGGAATTCTTAAGCTCCTCTCTTTCGGAGGGCTTGGCGTCTGGACCATCATTGACGTCATCTTTATTGCCGTTCGACGCCTCGACGACAAAGAGGGTCTGCCGCTTCGTTAGGTGCGGATGTGTCGCACGCCGCTACAATCGAGTTCGTCGGTTGTGCAACCGGTACCAAAAATTCGCAACACGTCGTAAAGTGGTCCCACGAACCTGGGAAATCGCCTATAGAGTGTTGCCCACAACTTCACAACCACACTCACACACGTGATGGGTGGGGCTTTCAAGGGAGAAAAGCGTGAGCGGTCAAATTACTGTGCCAAGCATTGTTGTGGTCGGCACTCAGTCGAAGACCAAGGACGAAGTTGTTCGTGAGCTGGGAGCTCTTCTTGTCGCAGAAGGTCGCGTCAGCGAGCTCGAAGGATATGTCGAAGCCGTCAAGGCCCGCGAAGAACATTTCCCCACCGGAATCGAAGGTGGCGTTGCAATTCCCCACGCCCAAACTCCACTCGTAACTGAGGCAGCAGTGGCGGTTGCGACCAGTGAGTCGGGTATCGATTTTGGTGCTGACGATGGACCTGCGCACTTGATCTTCTTGATTGCTGCTCCGCAGTCTTCCGAAAACTTGCACCTCGAGATCCTCGCGAACCTCGCTCGGCGCATCATGCACGAAGAGTTCCGGGATTCACTTCGCAGTGAAACCGACCCCGCACGAATCGCAGAAATCATTACCCAGGAGGTAACCCCCTAATGGCCACCATCGTTTGCGTCACATCCTGCATCACCGGTATCGCCCACACCTACATGGCGGCCGAAGCCCTGGAGCAGGCAGGAAAGAAGCTCGGCCACAACGTCATGGTTGAGACCCAAGGTTCAGCGGGTTCAAATCCGTTTAAACAAGATGTCATTGATTCGGCCGACGCGATCATTTTTGCTGTCGACCTTGAGGTTCAAGGTAAAGACCGATTCAACGGAAAGCCATACATCCAGGTGCCCGTCGCGAAAGCGATGAAGGACGCAGTGAGTCTTGTCGAGCAGGTTCTCGCTGCCACTGCTGATGGCACCGCAGGGATTGTGGGAGAGAAGTCCCCAGCCAAGCCGGCTGCGGAGAAATCAGAGGGCTCTGAAAAGAAGTCCGGTGGTTTCTTCGGTGGCCTGTTCGGTAAGGGGAAATAAGCCTGGGTCGCGCCCGCGGCTCAGTATTCAGCACGCGTGCTGAAAAGAAGGGAGTTCATTTTGGCTAGTGAAGGAAACGGCACCAAAGTCCGCCAGTGGCTGATGACTGGTGTTTCCTACATGATTCCGTTTGTTGCTGCAGGTGGAATCTTGATTGCTCTTGGATTCTTGCTCGGTGCAATTGGTTATGGCACCGACGGTATCCACGCTTATGACGCTGAGGTCATGGGTGTAACTGGAAGCAGCATTAACCTGCTGTCGATCGGTAACTGGGCATTCATGATTTTCTGGTTCGGTAAGGCCGCATTCGCGTTCTTCGTTCCAGTTCTTGCTGCCTACATCGCATACGCAATCGCAGACCGTCCTGGTCTTGTCCCCGGTTTCGTTGCAGGTGCTCTTGCAACCGGCCTTGACGGAAACCCCCTCGGAACGGGTACCGGATTCCTCGGTGCCATCCTCGGTGGATTCCTCGCTGGTTTCGTAGCCCTGTGGATCAGCCGTTGGGCTGTTCCTAACTGGATCAAGCCGATTATGCCTGTGGTTACCATTCCTTTGGTCGGTTCGCTGATCACTGGTTTCGCCATGGTCATCGTCTTCAAGGGACCAATCAGCTGGGTCGTTAACGGCCTCACCGAGTGGTTGAACGGCCTCAGCGGCCTCGGACTTGCCCTTCTGGGTCTCGTCCTTGGTTTGATGATGGCATTCGACATGGGTGGACCGGTGAACAAGGTGGCTTACACCTTCGCTGTCACCGGCCTCGCATCCGCAGGTGCTGCAGCATCCGCTACCGAGTTCCAGATCATGGCTATTGTCATGGCTGCGGGTATGACCCCGCCGCTTGGTCTGGCTCTCGCAACGGTTCTGCGTCGCAGTGCCTTCAGCGAGTCAGAGCGCGAAAATGGCAAGGCAGCCTGGCTGCTGGGTGCATCCTTCATTTCTGAGGGTGCAATTCCATTCGCTGCTGCTGACCCAATCCGCGTAATTCCTTCGATCATGGTCGGTTCCGGTGTGACCGGTGCCATTGTGGCCTTGTTCGGAAACGAGCTGCGCGCTCCTCACGGTGGAATCTTCGTGTTCCCACTCGTGAGCAGCTGGTACACCTACGTCCTGGCAATTGCCATTGGAACCGTAGTGACCGCAATCCTGGTTCTCGTTGCAAAGAGCATCGGAGCCAAGGAAAAGGTTGCAGCTTAAGTAACCGCGTAACGCAAAGGGCCCGAGTACATCTCGGGCCCTTTGTGGTTTCGTAGCGCTATTTGCGTCGCCTAAGGCTCATGACGTACCAGGCCCCACCCGCGACGATGAGAAATAGAAACGGTAAAAGTGTTGACCAGTCAATCGACATCGATGTCTCCCTTGGGTAGGTGCTTTAGCTTAGTTGTCTCAATTGCGGTGGTCTTGGGCGATGTAGACCCACAGAGCTAATCCGCACACCAAGAACGCCCCAACAACACCCATCACCACGAAGTCGTTGCCTGACCACGAGTCGTAGCTGACTACCAATAGCCCGAAGACCGCGAGATATGCCGTGACAAGCAGCGGGTTCTTCATAGAGGGAGTGTAAGGGTGTACCGGCAGCAATTCTTGGAGGAATGACCGATACTGGTGGGGTGAAGGGTTTGCGTGTACTTATTGCCGATGACCACCAGCTCTCCGCAAAAGCCCTCGCGGATTCCTTCCGGGCCAGAGGTGCGGACGTGGTTGGCATCGTGCATTCTGTTCCCGACGCTCTTGAGGCTGTACGTGCTGACCTGCCTGATGTGTTGATATCCGACCTGGATATGGGACCGGGCCCTAGCGGTGTCGACCTCGCACTTCGAGTCCGAAGCGCGCTTCCTGCGACGGGAGTTGTCTTGCTTACGGCGTATGAGGAGCCGAAGCTCTTTTCGTCACAGATGCCCGCTCTTCCACCGGAAGTGGTCTACATGGTGAAACAAAGAGTTCGAGAAATTGAAGAGCTTGAGGCCGCAGTGAAGCTGGCTATCGACTATGCCCACGGCCTCCAAAGCCCTCCAAAGCCCTCCAGCCGCTCGTTTCTCACTGAGAGCCAAGCCGACCTGCTGCGTCTTCTCGCTCAGGGCCTGTCCAATCAGGCGATCGCCCAGGAGCTCAGCGTGTCTGCAGATTCTGTCGCGAAATCGATAAATCGGCTCGCGAAGCGCCTTGGGGTGGCGAGGACCACTCAACACAATGTTCGCGTGGCGCTCAGCCAGCGCTACTTCGATTTCATTGGCTACCAACGTGAGCGTTGACTGGAGTGAAATTGCCCGGCGGGTAGGTGGCCGCTTTGCGCTATCTCCGGCGATGGTTGCAATTTCTATTCCATTTTTTGTCGGAGGGTACGTCGCCACCGAATATGTCGGGGGTGCCGTAGGGGAGTGGTACGTCTACGCGTTAGTAGGGCTTGTGGCGCATCTTGTGCTGTGGCTTGTGTTTGGACTCGCTGCTGTAACGCTATTGCGAGGCCATCGTGATCAGCCCAAACCGCTGTGGATGACGCTTGGCGTCTATCTCATCGCTGGCGAGGTTCGTCTTGCGGCTTTGGTCGCGGGAATTGAGTTTCTGGGTCTTGAAAACCCGGTACCGCTGTGGGTTCGTATTCTCAACACCGCCGTGTTGTTCCCGCTGGCATATGGATTCTCGAGTTATTCACTCGAGTCATTTCGGCTCTACCTCACCTCCCGACGAGATCTCATTCACTCGATTGTTCAGGCAGAAATCGAATTAGATCAACAAAAAGGCGCAGTGAATTCGTTACGCGAGAGCTTCCTGGGAGGGTTTGATCAAAGAATTGATGATGCCAACCAGAAAACACTTGCTGCGCTCGACGGGCTCGAAGATGAGATCGCAAGGGGCATCGATGCCCGGCCTGAGCTGAAGAGACTGCTTGACGAAGCCGACCGGCGGTGGCGCGGAATTAGCCATGAGACGTTAGAAGCGGCAAAAATCAATGTGCCTCGCCCTACTGCCCGTGAATTCCTTGACGTGGTGGCTCGGTCCAAGCCGCTTTCCTATCTCTCCGTAGTGCTGGGTGGAGTCTTCATGTTTAGCCTTGCTCTGGGCAGACAGCTACCTCTCCTTCAGGGAGCGCAGTGGACTGTGGTGTGGATCGTGGCCACCGGTGTGCTTGTATACCTCACCAACACGCTCGCGTCGAAATTTCTTCGAGTCGCTACTGGGCTATTCATGGGGCTTTACATCACTCTGGTTTTCTCCGGACTGTGGACAGCGTGGATTCCAGGCATCGCGCTCGATGCGCGATTTGCCGCCTTTGCTATTCACTTGACGGTCGTGGCAACGTCGCTATTGGTGGGTTACGGGCCTGCTGCCTCGAACAACCAGGAAAACGCTTTGGGGGCGCTTCGCCGGCACCTTGATGAGGCATCGATTAGCCGGCTCAAAGTGGAAAGCGAACTCGTCGTGCTCGCTCAGAAAGTAGCCAGTAGGTTGCATGCGGAGAACCGGGGTGACTTTATGGCCAGGGTCTTGAATCTCCAACGCAGCCTAGATTCTGGAGATGTGGAGAAAGCAGTCGCGGACCTACGCGGAGTTCGCGAGTCTTTGAGCTCAGGCAGCTCCGGCGATAGCGAGCCCGACGATGATGACCTCTTGCGTTTCCTCGCCAATTGGCGGGGGCTGATTGAGATTGATTCCAATCTGCATGTGGCCAACGTGCCTGACGCACTTCACCCCTCGATCAATACCATCGTGATGGATGCCGTCAATGACGCGGTTCGTCACGGGGGAGCAGACTGGGTCGAAATTGACCTCGATGATTCTGGTGAGAAAGTTGTGCTCTCCATTCGAAACAACGGAACGCCACCGAATGGGGGAATAGGCGGAGGCGTCGGCGGAAAGACCTTGGACCGGCTGGCCACTGCTGGGTGGTCGAGAGAAGTTGATGTGCTCGGGTTTACCAGGCTGCGGGTCGAGTTTTCCAAGTCCTAATTCGCGCGGGTGACACGCTGATGTCATAGCCTCTAAGGGTGAATACCTCTCGCACGGGAATCGTCACGATGACCCCATCTCCGGCTCTCGACCGCACATACATCGTGGACTCGTTCGAGCGCGGGCACGTAAACCGTGCCTCGTCCGTGACTGAAGAGTTTGCCGGCAAGGGTGTCAATGTTTCCAGGAACCTCGCTTTAGCGGGGCTAGTGGCCCCCGCAGTTGTGCCCTTGGCGGAAAAAGACCAACGCGCCTACCGCGATGACACGTTGATTCACCCCTCGACCATCGCGGGCCGATTGAGAGTGAACATCACCGCGATAGAGTCGGATGGGACGACGACCAAGCTCAACCAAAACGCTCCCGCATTGTCGCGAGCGGAGTGGGATCAACTTGTTGCACAAACTGCTTCGGCAGTGGCTGACACAAACGCGTCATGGGTAATCGTTGCGGGAAGTTTCCCGGAGATCGAGGGGGGAGTTCCCAGCCCTGAGGGTCTGTATCAGGCGCTTGATGGGAAGGCGCGAATCGCCCTGGATACGTCGGGCCCCGTGCTCATTGACTGGGCACAATCTGGGCACATCGACTTTATTAAGCCCAACGTGCGCGAGCTCGGCGAGGCGGTTGGCCGAGAGTTAGCCACGATTGGCGACGTTATCGATGCAGCGAACGAAGTGTCGGCGTGGGGTGTGGCTTACGTGATGGTGAGCATGGGCGAAGACGGTTTCCTCGGCGTGAGTGAGGACACCGCGTGGTGGGCACAGAGTGAACCGGTGGCAGTTAAGAACACAATTGGTGCAGGCGACTCCAGTGTCTCTGGGTTTTTTGCGTCGCTCATGCAACATCCCGGCGACATCGAGCGTGCCGTTGTCACGGCAGCAACGTGGGGAGCTCAGAAGGTGCAACAGGCCACGTCCCAGTTGATGCATCTCGACGATTTGCCCGAGGTGACACTGCATCGCACTATCGATCTCACCCGAGCCGTTACCGCTGACTAGAGGTGGCGCGACACACCCGTAGTGGGTTTTTGTGTGAGTGAATGTTGTTTTCTGTGGGTTTGTGTTAGTTTCGTAGGCAATTCGCACACCCGTGAGAGGCAACAACGATGTTGGCAGAAGAACGACGACTTCAGCTCGTCGACTGGACCCGCGATGAGGGTCGTATCGATGCTGCCGTTGCCGCCAAGAAACTTCGGGTAGCGACAGAGACCGTTCGCCGCGATCTGGATGTTCTGGAGAGCCGCGGAGTATTGCGCCGCGTCCATGGGGGTGCGATTGCCCTTGACCGGTTCACCCATGAGTACACCATCCCTGAGCGTGAGAATTTAAACCCCGAGGCCAAGGCCCGTATCGCAGAGGCCGCGGCCGCGTTTATCCCTGAAAAGGGATGTGTGTTCGTCGATGGGGGAACAACAACTGAGCAGCTCGCAAGTCACCTCTCTGGCAAGCCTGATCTGTTGGTGGTGACCAACAACATTCGTCTCGCCTCAAAAATTGGAGACTCTGGCACGAAGGTGTATGTCTTGAGCGGTGAAATTCGTCCCGCAACTCTTAGCACAGTCGGTACGAGGGCCGCAGCAGACATCGACGACTGGAACGCCTCGGTGGCGTTCCTTGGCACCAACGGTCTGACTCCGGATCTTCGAATGACCGCCTATGACACCGACGAGGCCAGCGTGAAGAGGGTCATGATGCGCAACTCCGACGAGAGAATTCTCCTGGCCGACCATTCAAAGTTTGGGCGGACATATCCCGCGAACTTCGGCCACGTGTCCGAGTTAGACCGCATAGTATGCGACTCCTCCACGGAAGAGCGCATCGTGGACTCGCTTAAAGCACACGGTTTGGAGGTGTCAGTCGCATGACACCTATCCATCAAGTTTCGGCCCCCGCCCGGGGGTCGAAAACGCCAGAAAACCCAGCACAGTGGGGCTCGTTCTCCCTGGCCGCATGTACTGGGTTTTCTGGCAACAACCCTAACCCCAATAAAGAGGAAGGTTCAGTACATGTCTGACTTCATCCCCACTGGGGGCGGCGGCCACACCGGCTGGCGAGCTTCATTGCAGAAGCTCGGGGGTAACCTCGCGGGAATGGTGATTCCGAACATCGGAGCCTTCATCGCGTGGGGTCTACTTACCGCCCTGTTCATCCCGACCGGCTGGTTGCCTAACGAGAGCTTCTCCAGCATGGTTGGCCCGATGATCATCAACCTGTTGCCAATCCTGATTGGTTACACCGGTGGACGTATCGTCCACGGTCAGCGCGGTGCCGTTATCGGTGCTATCGCAACCGTCGGTGTGATTGTCGGTAGCGACATTCCGATGTTCCTCGGTGCAATGCTGATTGGTCCGCTGCTTGCATGGATCCTCAAGTACATCGACAAGGTACTTGACCCCATCACGCCTCCCGGATTCGAGATGCTCATAGGAAACTTCTCCTTGGGTATCGCTGGAATGCTTGGCGCAATGCTTGGTTACATTGCAATTGGGCCAATCGTTACCTCGATCAGCAACGTCCTGGGTGCTGGTGTGCAGGCAATTACCGACGCTGGTCTGTTGCCAGTCGCTTCGGTACTAGTCGAGCCCGCCAAGATCCTGTTCATGAACAACGCTATTAACCACGGTGTTCTTGGACCTCTCGGTGTCGCTCAGGCAGAAGAGGCTGGAAAGTCTGTTCTGTTCATGCTCGAGACCAACCCCGGTCCCGGTCTCGGTATCCTCGTAGCCTTCTGGCTCGCTGGACCGAAACTGCTCCGCGGTTCCGCACCTGGTGCAATCATCATTCACTTCCTTGGTGGTATCCACGAGATCTACTTCCCCTACGTGCTGATGAAGCCGCAGGTTGTTCTCGCTGCCATCCTCGGTGGTGCAACTGGTGTTGCAACCTTCGTGGCCACTGGAGTTGGACTTGTTGCGACCCCGTCGCCTGGTTCGATCTTCGCCTACATGGCCGTCACCCCTCCGGGTAACCACTTCGGTGTGCTGCTCGGTATCCTGCTCTCAGCAGCTGTGTCCTTCGTTGTTGCTTGGTTCTTGCTCCGCATCGCCAAGTCCGACGACTCCGAGGGTGACCTCGCTGCGGCACAGGCCAAGAGCAAGGCTATGAAGGGCTAGAAAAATGGCAGAAATATCGGCAAGTGACGTCAAGCACATTGTTGTTGCCTGTGAGGCTGGAATGGGTTCCAGCGTCATGGTGGCAAAGCAGTTGGCGAAGCAGCTGAAGCCGCAAGGCATCGGCGTGACGCACTCTCCAGTGAACGAACTCGCAAACACCGAACACGACATTGTCTTGGTTCATCGTGGGCTTTCAGCCCGCGCGAAGCAGGCTGTGCCCGATTCGGTGGTGATCATCTTCGACATGTTCCTGGGTGATCTCAACATTGCGAAGCTCGTAGGACAGTTGCAAGCAGGAGAAACCATCTCCGATGGCTGATCTTCTTCAACTGGCCGGTATGTCGCTTGATGCCACGGCCTCCTCGAAAGAGGAGGCCGTGCGCATCTGCGGTGAGATGCTGCTCGGGCTTGGCGCCATCGAGCAGGGATACGCAGACGCGATGTGGGAGCGGGAACAAATCTTTCCCTCCGAAATCGGCAGTGGTTTCGCAATTCCCCACGGGACCGATGAGTCTCGGAAATTTGTGAAATTTGACCAGCTTGTGTTCCTTCGGTTTGTCGAACCCTTTACGTGGGAGAACGAAGTGGTGGAAGCCTGTGTCGGTATTGCGTCCCAGGGCGACGGTCACGTTGAACTCCTAGGGACTCTCGCTGAGTTGTTGATGGAAGATGATGCACGGGAATTCCTGCTGCGCTCGCACGACGCAGAGGGAATTCGGCAGGTTCTCCTGAGCGGCGAATTCACGGGCTAATCGCCCGCCTTTTCATTCGCCTCGGGTGCTCGGTGAGGGTACCCTGGAGGCTCGAACTTATTCTTGGAGGTTTTCGTGAGTAACGAAACAGTGTTGTCGGTAGAAGTGCGCGATCCGATTGGCTTCCACGCCCGCCCCGTGGGCGAGGTGGTGAGTCAGATCAAGGCCTCTGGCTTAGATGTGGTGATTCGTCGCTCTGGCGAAGACGGCGTTGTGGCCAACTCGCCCCTCAAGCTTTTGGCGATGAAGGTGAAAACTGGCGAGACTCTCGAAATTGTTGTGCCTGCAGAGGGTGCGGAGGCGTCTGAGCTTGCCAACTCCATTGCAGAGACCATTAACAAAGAAGCTCCCTAAAGATGAGCGGTGAAATCCGCGGAATCGGAATCGGTCGCGACGCCAGTTCTGGTCATGTGCTGTTGTGGACAAGGGCTGAAGGTCTCGAAGATCACCTGAAGTCAGACGCTGGCACCGAGAGTGAACGGCAGAAGCTCGTTGCCGGTATCGCTGCGGGCGCAGAGGTCGTAAGGGCTCAAAGCGTCGGAGGCGATCAACACACTCAAGACATCATCAATGCATTGATGATGATCATCGAAGACGAAGAGCTCGTGTCGATGGCCGAGCCTCACCTCGCGGAGGGTTGGGACGGTGCCACTGCGTTGTTTATGGCACTCGACGACCTCAGCGACATGATGGGCGACGATGAAGACTTCAAATCGCGCGTAGGCGACCTCCGAGGGATTGCGCTCACCATTTCCGGGAAGATCCGTGGAATCGAAGGTGGCTCGACGATTCCGTCAAGTGGCACCTGGGTGATTGTGGCCGATGATCTCACTCCGGTGGATACTGCACAATTTGGCCCCTCCGTTGTGGGGGTTGTTACCGAATTAGGCGGTCCGACTAGCCACACCGCGATTATTTGCCGCTCGCGCAACATCCCCGCTGTGGTCAACGCGAAGGGTGCGCTTGGTCTCACTGCTGGTTCGCTTGTGTTGGTAGACCCCGCTGGAAACCGCGTGGTTGAGGGTGGAGACCTGGCAGATGCCACAGTGCCCATTTCGTTTATTCCAGTGCACGATGAGCCTCTGACGACTGTGCGCGCCAATATCGGCTCTCTGGCTGATGCTGAGGCTGCTGCGAAGACCGACGCGCGGGGAGTGGGTCTGTTTCGCACTGAAGTGTTGTATCTCGACCGCCAAGAGCAGCCCAGCCGTGAAGAACAGGCCCAGCAATTTGCTGAGATTTTTCGAGCAGCGCCTGCAGGAAAGATCACGGTTCGCACCATTGACGCGGGCAGTGACAAACCTGTTCCTTTCTTGCCTAATGGGGAAGAAGAAAATCCCGCCTTGGGTGTTCGTGGCTTCCGCTTAGGCCAAGCTCACGTTGAGTTCCAACGTGATCAATTAGGCGCTATTCAAGACGGAATCGAAGCAACGGGGCGCGACGTCCAGGTCATGGCACCGATGATTTCAACGGTGGAGGAAGCTCAGCAGTTCAGAGAGCTTGCCGAATCTGTGGGAGTGAAGAAAATCGGAATCATGGTGGAGACGCCAGCGATTGTGCCGATGATTCCCGACCTCGTCGGAGTGGTCGACTTCCTCAGTATCGGAACTAACGACCTCTCTCAGTATCTATTCGCCGCAGACCGAATGCACCCGGCAATGGGAGCGCTGGTTGACCCCTGGCAGCCAGGGCTGCTGCGGACAATCGGTCTGATTATGGACTTTGCGCGCCCTGCCGGTATTCCTGTGGGTGTGTGTGGTGAATCTGCGGCAGATCCTGTGTTCTCGGTTGTTCTCGCAGGACTCGGGCTTGACTCGGTGAGCATGGCCCCCTCAGCAGTGGGGCCTGTCCTCGAGGCGCTGAAATCAGTGACTCAAGAACAGGCCGAGGAGATTGCTCGCGCTGCGCTTACAGCTGCGACTCCTGATGCTGCCCGCGATGCTGCTGCTGCCCTCCTCCAGAGCGCATAGAGCCGTTTCCACTCATTCCGTGTTCATCGTCGGAGTGCATCATCTGCATTCCTGACATTTGATCCGGGTCGAGGGTGCCGCCGTTTTCTGCAGCGAGCTCGAATGCAGGAAGGTGAGACTCGGCTGAGGCGCGACGCAGGTTCTCAAATACTCGAATCAGCATCTCGTCGTCGG
>CAYXEM010000002.1:0-9288 GCA_964464045.1 uncultured Microbacteriaceae bacterium
TGGCCATTTTGAAGCTCACCGGCGACTGGGGAACCTTCAAGGGAGAGAAGGGTGCCAAGAGCACCGTTCAGGTCGCAGAGGCTAAGGAAGAGTTCAAGGCTGACACTAAGAAGAAGCCTGTTCTTCGCCCGAAGGCCGCCAAGGTCGAAAAGCCTGCTGAGGAAGCACCTGCTGCTGAGGCTCCCGCTGAGGACGCACCAGCAACCGAGGAAGCTCCTGCTGCCGAGGCTCCCGCCGCTGAGGAGGCTGTCGTAGAAGCTGCTGCCCCAGCTGAGGAAGCTCCTGCCGCTGAAGAAGCACCTGCTGCTGAAGAAGCTCCCGCAGAAGAGGCTCCCGCAGAAGAGGCTCCCGCAGAGGACGCCGCTGCAGAAGAGCCAAAGGCCGAATAAGCATCGTGTTAGATCGCGCGCTCGCTCACCTCGTCGGGGGAATTGTTGAACACCCCGATGAGGTGAGCGTGACGAGCGTGTCTGGTTCGCGTGGAGACACTCTTGAGATTCGTGTCCACGCTGACGACCTGGGCCGGGTAATTGGCCGTAACGGCCGCACTGCTAAGGCATTGCGTACCGTGATTGGCGCCTTGTCAGGCGGCAAGCGTGTCCGCGTTGACGTCGTCGACCCGGAGAACTAATGACTGGCCGCCACGGTGGCCTTCCTGCACCAAAGCCACAGCGCGCTGACCTTCGAGTAGGTCGCCTTACTAAAGCGCACGGTCTCAAAGGCGCTCTCAAAGTAGAGCTTTACACCGACGACCCTGATCTTCGCTTTGAAAAAGGCGCCACCGTGAGCCTCCAGGTTCCCACCGATTCGCCGTGGTTTGGCCAGCAGCTCGTGGTCAAAGAGCTTCGCTTTTACAACGCCCAGCCAGTTGTGTTCTTTGAGGGAATTGATGACAGGACTGTGGCAGAAGGCTTAGCGCGTGCGATCTTGTGGGTCGAACACGACCCCACCGAGCGCCCCCAAGAAGATGACGCATGGTTCGACCACCAACTCGTGGGTCTTGATGTCAAGCGAGACGACCAAGTGGTGGGTCAGCTTGTTCGCGTGGATCATTTACCTGCACAAGACCTGCTGGCCGTTGCCACCTCCGCAGGCGATGAAGTGCTGGTTCCCTTCGTCAAGCAGTTTGTGCCTGAGGTGAACCCCGATGAAGGGTTTGTGCGCATTACCCCTCCCGGTGGGTTGTTTGAAGATGTGGAAGATGAATCCGAATGACTCTTCGCATCGACATCGTCAGCATCTTCCCTGACTATTTCGCGCCCCTCGCCCTTTCACTGATCGGCAAGGCACAGGAGAACAATCTCGTGGACATCACCGTTCACGATCTTCGAGAGGCCACATCCGATAAACACCGCACGGTAGACGACACCCCCTATGGCGGGGGAGCGGGTATGGTGATGATGCCTGAACCGTGGGGGCAGACCCTCGACGCACTTGTCACCCCTGAATCCACTTTGGTGGTACCCACTCCGGCCGGTGAGTTGTTTAGCCAAGACAAGGCGGAGGTCCTCGCCCACTCGGGACACCTCGTCTTTGCCTGTGGTCGGTATGAGGGGATTGACCAGCGGGTGGTGGAGTATTACCGCGACAAAGCCAACGTGGTGGAACTGAGCATCGGCGACTACGTCTTAAATGGCGGGGAAGTAGCCACCCTGGTGATGCTGGAAGCAGCTATCAGGTTGATTCCCGGAGTGGTGGGCAACCCAGACTCGTTGGTGGAAGAAAGCCACCAGGACGGTTTGGTCGAATACCCGAGCTACACCAAACCCGCCTCGTGGCGGGGACTCGATGTCCCCGAGGTGTTACTCGGTGGTCACCACGGAGAAATTGCCGCGTGGCGCCAGGCTCAATCTGAGCAGCGGACGAAGCGCAATCGTCCCGATCTGCTTAGCTAGGCCACTTCGTCAACACCAGGGGTGCACCATCGGTGACCACCACTGTGTGTTCAGTGTGGGCGGCGCGCGAACCATCCGCACTTCGAAGGGTCCAGCCGTCTTCGTCGTAGACCAATTCGTCAGTTCCCACCATCAACCACGGTTCAATTGCAAAGACCATGCCTGCCTGGAGTTTGGGGCCGCGTCCTGGGCGACCGTCGTTGGGGATAGAAGGCTCTTCGTGCATGGTGCGCCCGACGCCGTGCCCGCCGAAGTCGGTGTTCACGGAGTATCCGGCGGCGCGAGCGACATCGCCAATGGCCGCAGAAATGTCACCCAAGCGGTTGCCCGGGCGAGCCTGCTTTATTCCTGCGCTGAGCGCTGTGACGGTGGTGTCGATGAGGTGCTGGTCGCCTGGCTGTGGTGCTCCTACAATCACGCTCCTGGCTGCATCTGAGACCCAGCCGTTGAGAGACACCGCAAAGTCAACAGACAGCAGGTCACCGTCTTGGAGTACGTAGTCATGAGGCAAGCCGTGCAAGGCGGCGTCATTGACCGAGGTGCAGAGCACTTTTCCAAACGGCGATCCACCAAACGAGGGGTGGTAGTCGATGTAGCAGCTCGTGGCGCCTGCCTCGCGAATGCGCGCATGGGCAAGCTCATCCAGCTCCAACAGGTTCATTCCAGGCTGTGCGACACTCACGAGCTCATGTAAGACCTGCGCTACAAAGGCGCCGGCGGGCCTCATTTGCTCCACTGTGGATGGCGAATGGCGAGGAATCGACAAAATTAAAACTCCTAGGGCGGGGAAGCCGCCGATTCTTGGGTTTCTATTCAGCGCTTCGGTATGGCAGACTATTACATCGGTCAACCGAGACGTTCTGCCACGGGGGAGATATCGCCGGGTTGACTCCCACAAGTTCTTGGAGACATCCTCCAGCAACCTCATCAGTGTGGCATCCCGTGGTGCCTGCGGAAAGTGAAAAACAATGCAGACTCTCGACATCGTCGACCAGCAGTCACTCAAGTCCGACGTTCCCGACGTTCGCCCCGGTGACACCGTCAAGGTTCACGTCAACATCGTTGAAGGAACACGTTCACGTATCCAGGTGTTCCAGGGAATCGTGATCGCTCGTGGTGGTCACGGACTGACTGAAACCTTCACTGTCCGCAAGATCAGCTTCCAGGTGGGTGTCGAGCGTACCTTCCCGCTGCACTCCCCGGTGATCGACAAGATCGAAATCATCTCTCGTGGTGACGTGCGTCGCGCGAAGCTGTACTACGTGCGCAGCCTCAAGGGCAAGAAGGCTCGTATTCGCGAAAAGCGCGAGTCCTAAGCCACTTCGGACGAGGTAGCCCCCGTGGCGAGCTCATCTGCGCGGACACTCCGCCGGATTGGGCATTACGCCTACGTCGTTGTCCGCGACGTAGTGATCATTGTGCTCTCGGCACTGCTGGTGTCGTTTGTGATCAAGACGTTCCTCATCCGCTCGTTCTCCATTCCCACGGGTTCCATGCTGGACACCCTGCAAATAGATGACCGGGTAATCGTTTCCCAGCTGACTCCTGGGCTCATTGACGTTAATCGCGGCGACGTGGTGGTCTTTGTTGACCCGGGTGGCTGGTTACCCTCAGGGCTTGCGACAGAAGACGACCCGCTGACGAACCTCTTCAACTGGGTATCGGTGCAGCTAGGGATGCCAGACCAATCGCTCAATAATCACCTGATCAAACGCGTCATTGGGTTACCCGGCGACACGGTGGCATGTTGTGACTCGCTGGGATCGCTTTCCGTTAACGGGGTGCCCTTGAACGAAACGTATCTTCGCCTTCCCAATGGCACCACGGCGGCGTCAGGTGAGAGTTTTTCGGTGAAGGTGCCGGAGAATTCACTGTGGGTGATGGGCGATAACCGCTACAACTCGGCTGATTCCAGGGCGAATCTTTCCAAGCCGGGCGGTGGATTTGTTCCTATGGGCAATGTGGTGGGACGCGCATTCGTGGTGAGCTGGCCCACCGAACACTGGTCATGGCTTGATAACTACCCTGAGGTGTTTCAAGGAATCCCCGCGGGGGAGACTACTCAGTGATTCCCACTCTCGAGCGTGAGAGCGAGCTACTTGAGCGTGGCTTTGAGTTCATCATCTCCCTCGATGAAGTCGGACGCGGTGCAATAGCTGGCCCCGTCATGGTGGGTGCTGCTGTGTTTGATCGACGCCTCGGCGTAGCGCCTGAAGGAATTAAAGATTCGAAGCTGGTGAGCGAGAAGAAGCGCCCCGTGGTGGCTGAGGCAATCAAAGGCTGGCTTGAGACCTGGGCGGTGGGCCACTCCAGTGCGCAAGACGTTGACCGCTATGGAATTACCCACGCTCTTGGTCGTGCGGCAGTGCGGGCTATTGCCGATATTGCGAAAACTCGCGACATCTCCCGAGCAGTGGTGCTCCTTGATGGGCACCATGACTGGTTAAGCCCTGTGATGGCAGAGCCCATTGCCGTGGTCACCCAAGTAAAAGCAGACCGCGACTGTCTCTCTGTGGCGGCAAGTTCACTGTTGGCAAAGGTCACCCGGGATCAGGTCATGATCGATGCGGATGATGAATTCCCCGGATATGGTTTCGCGGGCCACAAAGGCTATGGCGCAAAGAGTCACTTTGAGGCAATCGAGCAGTTGGGTCCGTGCAGCCTGCATCGTCTGACCTGGTTGAAGGCCCCGACGCTGCCCATCGACGAGGGTTAGACTTTCGCCGATGGATGAGGAATTCGACGATTTTGACCGCGATGCAGAGTTAGCGCTGTACCGCGAGTATCGCGATGTGGTGACCCAGTTCCAGTTTGTCGTCGAAACCGAGCGTCGCTTTTATCTCGCCAATGACGTCACTCAGGTCGTAGTCGAGCGAGGCGGAGACTTCTACTTCGAATTGACCCTGAACGATGTGTGGGTGTGGGACATCTACCGCTCTGACCGCTTTGTGAAGTCGGTCAAGATCCTTACCTTCAAAGACATCAACATCGAAGAGCTCGGAAGCAAAGAGCTGAAGCTCCCTAAAGACCTCGCCCTAGACGAGTAGTCCACAGCGCCAATTCCATCGCGAGATCCACCGGTTCGTGGATCCCCCTTCGTCGTTCTCCCACCAACGGCACACTCTTCCCGACAAGAGGGGGCAACGTGGGGTCTATTCGCGAGAATCGAGCGAGGCTGTGGCTATCGATGGTGGTCCATCCCGGTGATGCCGAGGTGGGTCAACTCGTCGACGAGATCGGCGCGCTTCGAGCGGCACGTATGGTGACGAACAAGACGAAGACCCGCCCACTTCCCACGGCAGCCCAGGTCGACCATGCGCTCCACCGGCTCCACAGCCTGAATGCCCAGATGCTCTATCCAGGCCACCCAGGCTGGCCAGCGGGACTTGATGATCTCGGGCCGCATAAGCCCCTCGCCCTTTTTGTCATCGGTAACACGGATGCGTTGTCCACAGGCCGGATGACCGCCGTTGTGGGAACGAGAAAACCTTCCCGCACCGGGATCGAGTCAGCGACATTGCTGAGCGACCACCTCGTCCTAAACGGGCACACTCTGGTCTCTGGCGGAGCATTGGGGATTGATGCGATTGCCCACCGAGCAGCTCTTCGTGCCGGCGCCCCCACCATTGCCGTGGTGGCCACCGGGCTTGATCGAAGCTACCCCCGTGAACACGAGCGTCTCTTTAGCGCGGTGGCCCACAGCGGCGCGCTCGTGAGCGAGCGTCCCCCCGGCGCGGTGGTTAGTCCGACGTCGTTTCTCGCCAGAAACCGAATCATTGCCGCCTTGGCTCACCAAAGCGTGGTCGTGGAATGCCCCGTGCGCTCGGGTGCGCTGTCCACCGCGTCACACGCAAGTGCGCTCGGGCGAGATCTTTTTGCCGTGACCTATACGACGGCGACGGAGCACAACGCGGGTGCCGAGAAACTTGTTGACGAATGGGGAGCCACCCCGATTGGCCCGTTTGATGGGTCTGTGGCCACCACGCAGGCGCAACTCTGGCCGCCGATTAGCCAAGCAATCTAGGCTTGGTGGCGTGAATGCGTCGCTGAGCCAACACCCAGAGCCTGATTTTTCGGTTCTGCACGTGAGCGACACCCATCTCTTAGGGGGAGGTCGGAAACTCCACGGGTCAATCGACACTGCATCGCGGATAGACCAGATGTTCCAACGCCTCGTCGCCTCAAGCCTTCGCATTAAGGCGCTGGTGTTTACTGGCGACCTCGCCGACTGCGCTGAGCCAGAGGCTTATCGGGAGCTTCGAGCACTCGTCGAGCCCTACGCCCACAAGTTGGGCGCGCAGGTGGTCTGGGTGATGGGAAACCACGATGAGCCAGAGCCCTTCTCCCAGGAATTATTTGATGTTCCATCCTTGAACGCGCCGCAAGATCGCGTGTATGACGTGGATGGCCTGCGCATCATCGCGCTCGACACTTCAGTTGCCGGCTACCACCACGGCGAACTCACACACGAGCAGTTGATCTGGCTGCGCAACGAACTGCGCACTCCCGCGCCACGGGGGACCCTCATCGCGATGCACCATCCGCCCATCCCCACCTTGATTCGCTTGATGGGCGTGATTGAGCTGGATGACCAAGAGGCGTTGTGGGATGTGATCTCAGGCAGTGATGTGCGAGGAATCCTTGCCGGGCATCTTCACTATTCGACGCTGACGGTGAAGAACACTATCCCCGTATCAGTGGCGGCCGCCATGTGTTACAACATTGACCTCGCTGCTCCCGCCGATCGACTACTGGTGGGAGTGGACCGCGCTCACGGATCATCACTGGTGAGTGTGTACCCAGAACAACTTGTGATGAGCGACATTCCTGCCATTGACATGCCCGAGCTGTTTGGTCAGTCGGCAGAGCACCTCGAGGCTCTTCAGCACATGCCCAAGCAGCAGCTTCGCGCCATGTTCTCGGCCAAAGATTCCGACTACAACAAGCAGGTTGATGCCCAACAGGCAGGGCAATAGCTGTGGACATTAGCCGCGCCATCGATCGTTATCTCGACTGGCGTGCGTCCAAGCGGGACTTGGCAGATCACAGCCTGAAGAGCTATTCGGCTGACCTAGCCTCACTCAGGCGCCATCTTGAAGCCCAATCCCAATCAGATATTTCGTCGCTGAGCTCGGAATCGCTTCGCGAGTGGCTGTGGGCCGAATCGTCATCGGGGCTGAGCCCGACAACCCTTCGCCGAAGAGTCTCCAGCGTTCGAGGCTTTACGAAGTACCTGCACCAACAAGGCCTTGTCGGCGCGGACTATGGCATCGTTCTTCACCAGCCCAAGGCGCCTAAGCGATTACCTCGGGTGCTCAGCGAGGAGAACCTGAATGAGGTATTTGACTCCCTTCAGGCGCTCGCAGACAGCGGAGATCCAATTGCAGTTCGAAACCTCGCCATCGTTGAGTTGCTCTATTCGTCGGCTCTTCGCGTGAGTGAACTGTGTGGCTTGGACCTAGGCGCCATTGATTTCGCAGAGCGCACCGTGAAGGTGAGGGGAAAGGGCGACCGGGAGCGCATGGCACCGGTGGGACAACCCGCCGTAACCGCTATTCGCCGCTACCTCGATACGGCGCGTGGGCACCTGCTTTCTGGTCACAGCAAGGAAGCGTTGTTTCTGTCCCGCCAAGGCCGCAGAGTAAATACCCGGAGTGTGTACGAGCTCATCGCAAGCCTGCTTGGTGAGCATCCTGGCTCTGGTCCTCGAGGTCCGCATACGTTGCGCCACTCAGCAGCAACCCATCTGCTTGACCACGGTGCAGATTTGCGAAGCGTTCAAGAAATGCTTGGCCACCGCTCCCTGGCCACCACGGAGTTGTATACCCACGTCAGTGTCGATCGACTCAAGCGCGCCTACGAGCAAGCACACCCTCGGGCTTAGTGCTCCACCAGCACTGCTCGACAAAGCACTCCAAGTTCTGCCGCGGGTGATCGGTACTCGCCGCCAACACGAAGGCCGATGTGGAGGCATCCTCCCTGGCAATGGCCGCTCCCGACTGTGCCAATTGGTTCGCCAGCTCTCACACTCCCACCGGTGATGGTGGCCACAACTGGTTCGATACTGACCAGGTGCCCTTCATCGGTTTTGATGGTGATGATGCCTCGATTGACCACGCGACCCGAGAAATGAATGGTTCCCGACACAGGGGCGATCACCCGGTCACCTTTCGACGCTACTAAGTCGATGCCCCGGTGCCCTGCACCCCACGGGGAATCGGGAGCATCAAATGGTCTTACGACCGCGTGTGAGTGCTTCACGGGCCAGACCCAACTCGCCTCTGGTCCAGTGAGCAGCCCGGCCAGGGCGACAAGAATTACGCTCCACACGAGCATGACTGTGGCGTGGAATCCCTCGAGCATCACTATGGGAGTCGATAACGGTGGATTGCCCGAAATGTCAGGGCCTTCTGGACAGTTCTCGACTGGCTAGGCGGGGGAGTTGTCGCTATGCTTGGACCACAGCCAATTTCTTGGCTGAATTCGCGTGTCGAACTACAGATTCTGACCCTCGGTCCTCACATACATCCGTGTGCGGGGTGGATTAGAGCTGCGGCACCAGGGCACTACCCGCCGGGTAGCGCGTCAACCGAAACCATAGAAGGAGCACGGCCATGGCCGTCATTACTATCCGCCAGCTGCTCGACAGCGGCGTTCACTTCGGACACCAGACCAGGCGCTGGAACCCGAAAGTCAAGCGATTCATCCTCACCGAGCGCAGTGGCATTCACGTCATTGACCTTCAGCAGTCGCTTAAGTACATCGACAGTGCATACGACTTCGTCAAGGACCTCGTTGCACACGGTGGAACCATCCTCTTCGTGGGAACCAAGAAGCAGGCTCAAGAAGCAATCTCCGAGCAGGCAACCCGCGTCGGCCAGCCCTACGTTAACGAGCGTTGGCTCGGTGGTCTCTTGACCAACTTCCAGACTGTGACCAAGCGTCTTGGCCGGATGAAGGAACTGGAAGAGATCAACTACGAAGACACCACCCAGGGCTTCACCAAGAAAGAACTTCTTCTGAAGAAGCGCGAACTCACCAAGCTGCAGAAGTCGCTTGGCGGTATCCGCAACCTCCAGAAGACCCCAAGCGCGATCTGGGTTGTTGACCCACTGCGCGAGCACCTCGCAATCGACGAGGCCAAGAAGCTGGGAATTCCTGTTGTGGGAATCCTCGACACCAACGCTGACCCCGATGACTTCGCCTACCCAATTCCTGGTAACGACGACGCCATCCGCTCTGTTGCATTGTTGACCAAGGTCATCGCTGACGCAGTCGCTGAGGGTCTGATCGAGCGCCACCAGAAGCCAGAGGCTGCTGGAAACGTTTCGGCTGTCGAGCCTCTTGCTGAATGGGAGCGCGAGCTTCTCGAGGCTGGCGCTGAGGCACCTGC
>CAYXEM010000002.1:9388-27579 GCA_964464045.1 uncultured Microbacteriaceae bacterium
AGCCTCTTGCTGAATGGGAGCGCGAGCTTCTCGAGGCTGGCGCTGAGGCACCTGCTGCTGAAGCCCCTGCTGCTGAAGCCCCTGCTGCTGAAGCCGCTCCGGCAGAAGAGAAGAAGCCTGCTGCAAAGAAGGCTCCTGCGAAGAAGCCTGCGGCTAAGGCTGACGCTGCTGAGAAGAAGCCAGCTGCAAAGAAGGCTCCTGCCAAGAAGACTGCAACCAAAGACACTGAGAGCAAGTAAGGAACACTTATGGCTGTCTCACTCGAAGACATTAAGAAGCTCCGCGAGCTTCTCGGAACCGGAATGGTCGACACCAAGAAGGCTTTGGAAGAAGCCGGTGGCGACGTCGACAAGGCAACCGAAATCCTCCGCCTGAAGGGCGCAAAAGGTAACGCCAAGCGTGCCGACCGCGCCACCAGCGAAGGCCTCGTTGCTGCCACCGAACAGGGTGGCCACGCGTACATGATCGAGCTCGCCTGTGAGACTGACTTTGTCGCAAAGAACGACAAGTTCATCTCGCTCTCGAACGACGTATTGGACGCAGTTGTTGCTGCTTCGGCATCGACCCTCGATGACGCCCTCAAGGCTCCTCTGGGTTCGGGCACCGTCGAGCAGGCAATCTCCGACCAGGCCGCCATCATTGGTGAGAAGGTCGAGCTGCGCCGCATCTCGCACCTCGAAGCTGACAAGTTTGCGATCTACCTTCACCGCACCAACAAGGACCTGCCCCCGCAGGTCGGTGTTGTGGTTGGGTTCTCGGGCTCCGACGACGACACTGCTCGCAGCATCGCGCAGCACATCTCGTTCGCTGACCCCCAGTACCTCTCCCGCGATGAGGTTCCTGCCGACGTCGTCGACAAGGAGCGCGCGCTCGTTGAGGAAATCAGCCGCAACGAAGGAAAGCCAGAAGCTGCTCTTCCGAAGATCGTAGAAGGCCGCTTGGGCGCGTTCTTCAAGCAGATTGCTCTGCTTGACCAGGAATACGCTCGCGACAACAAGCTCTCAATCGCTCAGGTGGTTGAGCAGGCTGGTCTGTCGATTAGCAACTTCTCGCGCTTCAAGGTGGGCGCTTAGTTCCTATATCCCTCACGGGGTACTAGCCTTCTGGCTAGGGACACCAGCCTGGAGGAATCACTATGGCCAACCGACGTCGGGTACTGCTCAAGCTCTCCGGTGAATCGTTTGGTGGTGGTCAATTAGGAGTCAACCCCGATGTGGTTGCCCAAATTGCCCGCGAAATAGCTGAAGCAGCCAAAGAGGTTGAAGTAGCGGTCGTCGTGGGTGGTGGAAACTTCTTCCGCGGTGCTGAGCTCAGCCAGCGCGGAATGGATCGCCGCCGAGCCGACTACATGGGAATGCTCGGCACCGTGATGAACGCCCTAGCCCTCCAGGACTTCCTGGAGCAGGCGGGCGCTCAGGTGCGTGTGCAATCGGCGATTTCGATGACACAGGTGGCAGAGCCTTACATTCCCCTGCGCGCAGTTCGCCACCTCGAAAAAGGTCGCGTCGTGGTGTTTGGCGCGGGAGCAGGCTTGCCCTACTTCTCCACCGACACTGTTGCCGCCCAGCGCGCTCTCGAAGTGCGAGCCGACGAAGTTCTTGTGGCCAAGAACGGCGTCGATGGCGTGTATTCGGCTGACCCGAAGCTTGACCCCAGTGCAGAACGCTACGACACCCTCAGCTACCAAGACGCCTTGGTGAAGGGTCTCAAAGTTGTCGATTCGACAGCCTTTAGTCTCTGCATGGACAACAAGATGCCGATGTTGGTTTTTGGTATGGAGCCAGAAGGCAACGTCACCAAGGCAATCCTTGGTGATCGCATCGGAACCCTGGTTTCTTAAGAGCCCAATAAACTTGGGGCCAGACAGAAAGAGTGGCCAATGATTGACGACGTAATGGCGGACGCCAAAGAGAAGATGGACAAGGCTCTTGAGGTCGTCCACACCGACTTCCAGACTGTTCGTACCGGACGTGCAAACCCTGCGCTGTTCCAGAAAATCATGGTCGACTACTACGGCACCCCCACCCCGCTTGGCCAGTTGGCGAGCCTTCAGGTCCAAGAAGCCCGCACCATGGTGGTGACCCCCTATGACAAGTCCGCGATGAAAGAGATCGAAAAGGCCATCGCAGCTGCTCCCAACCTCGGCGCGAGCCCACAAAACGACGGAAACGTGATCCGCGTGACCATGCCGGAGCTCAACGAAGAACGCCGTAAGGAATACGTCAAGCTTGCCCACCAAAAAGCCGAAGACGGCCGCGTTGTTGTGCGCAGCATCCGCCGCAAAGCTAAAGACGACTTGGAAGCGCTGACGTCTGAGGTGGGCGAAGACACTGTTGCTCGTGCCGAAAAGGAACTCGAAGCCCTCACCAAGACTCACATCGATCACATCGATGAGGCGCTGAAGAGGAAAGAAGCAGAACTGCTCGAGGTGTAACCCGAGTGTCTAAGACGCCCGAGGGGGCTTCTCAGAAAATCGAGCAGGCGCTCGGCGGCATTGAGTCGACTTTGACTGACTGGGAAAGTCAGGTCCGAGAAGCAAACGCCAAGATTGAGCAGCGTGCGGGACGCCCGCTGTGGCAAGCCATCGCGGTGGGCCTGCTCTTGGGTGGGCTTTTTGTAGGCGCGCTACTGTTTGAAGCGGCCATTTTTGCGGCGTTTATCGCGATCTTGGTAGGTCTTGCCGTGACCGAATTAGTCGGAGCCCTCAGGGAAAAAGGCTCGAGACTGTCGCGCACCTGGATGGTGGTTCTCGCGACAGCCATTGTCGCGGCGAGCTATTTTCTCGGCGCTGCAGGAATGCTGTGGGGCTTGCTCAGTGCAATCGTTGCGGTGGCCGTGGTGCGGCTGATTGATGCAGCACTACATCCCGAAGCGCGGCAAACAATTTTGAGAGACATTCAAGGCGGAGTCTTCGTCGTGGTCTACCTGCCCTTTCTTGCGTCATTTGCGGTCATCACGACAGAACTGGCGTTGGGCCAGTTATGGATCTTTGTCGCCGTGGTGATCGTGGTGGTGGTGGATACCGCCGCCTACGCCACCGGGCTAGCCGTAGGAAAACACAAACTCGCTCCGAAGATTTCACCGGCAAAGACCTGGGAAGGCTTCGCGGGTGCGGCGCTTGCGGCTGCGATTTCCGGCGGACTCCTGGGGCACTACCTGCTGGATCTTGGATGGGGGAGTGGAATTATCTTGGGGCTTGTCCTCTTAGGTAGTGCCACCATGGGCGACCTGGTTGAGTCGCTGATTAAGCGTGACCTGGGAATAAAGGACATGTCGAGCCTGCTTCCAGGGCATGGAGGGTTCCTTGATCGGCTTGACTCGGCACTGCCGTCTATGGCCGTGGCCTATATCGCCTACCAACTGTTGGTGTAGCTGCAGGGGAGAGTTTTTGGCTCTCGGTGTGTAGAACCCGGGAACAGCTCGCTACCCCCGGCAGAATAGGCCTGTGAGCGAGCTTTTCCCCGACGCAGAAAAAGGGACCCCGGGCTATCAAAAACCCGACGTGTCCGAGTTTCTCGACCGTGCTAAGCGCGTCTACGAAGGGCTGGAAGAGGGAATCGACAGCTCGGTGATTCGCCAGGTGTCGTTCCCGTTGGTAAACGAAGACGGATTTGAGACCGCGGCCGTTGATCAGGCGCTGTGGCGCTTAGAAGAGGCTTTCGCTAAGCGCGAGCGTGCTGGGCAAACTGAAGAGGTCGGCGAGGCGGGATACTTCAAATCTGTTCGGGCAAAGGCTCAAGAAATTTTGGATCGTGTCGCACGTCCCGAAAAAGAAAAGTTTCGTCGCAGCAAACTGATTCAACCTGGCTACAGTGTCCGCGACGTTGATGATTTTTGTAACCGGCTGGTGTCATATTTTCAAGGGCAAGAAGCGATCTCGGTCGCTACCGTGCGCAACCAAAAGTTCCGCACCCAACTGGGCGGCTACGACGAAATCCAAGTGGACAAGGTACTCGACGATACTGTCGCCGTCATTCTTGCCGTCCGGTAGATAAATAGGCCCCTCCGCTAGACTGTCCGGGCTGTGTTTGTACGGTCAATCGGGCGTCACGCCCACACCTCGACACGATGGTCGACTCGGTTTCGCGAGCACGTCGTGCCGTTGCTCGCGCTCGGAAGCGTGGCGGCCTTTTTGGCGTGGCCGCTGGTGAACCCTCACCTCACCCCAGCCAGTGCCTATTTCCTCACCGCAGAACACAATTCGGCAGCAGAAGGCTTTGTGGTGACGGGCCAGGGCGGCCAAATCATTCGGGATGGCGAATGGAGCGTGTCACAAACCCGCTTTAGTGCGCCGGCTACCGGAATACCAGACCCTGGAACTGCACAGGCAATTGCCCGCGACTTGCTGGTCGCCAGCGGGCAGCCAGAATCCGAATACCAGTGCCTTTATGCTTTGTGGGCGAAAGAATCTGGCTGGAACCACTTTGCCCAGAATCGACACAGTGGCGCTTATGGCATCCCACAAGCACTGCCTGGCTCCAAGATGGCCTCGGCTGGGGATGACTGGGCAACAAACCCAGAAACCCAGATTCGATGGGGTCTTGGCTATATTTCTGCTCGCTATGGAACCCCGTGTGCGGCGTGGGGACACTCCCAGCAGAAGAATTGGTATTGATATGCCTCGTCGCAGCCACCGGGATAAGAACCAGCAACCAGACGAGCTGGACTTTGACCGCATTCGGGCGGGTGTTCGGCGGGTAGAAACTAAGCGCGGACATCGTTTTGTGGTTCAGCCGATCAGCGAGAAAAGCGCTCAAAAGGAATACCGCTGCCCCGGCTGTGACCTGATCATTCCGCCCGGACAAGCCCACATCGTTGCCTGGGAGGAACACTCGTTGTTTGGCGCGGATCGCGGCGTGGAAGATCGACGCCACTGGCACAGCCACTGTTGGCGGATTTACTAGGAGAGATTTGTGCGTATTAGAAGCGCGAGCGTATTGCCCGCACTGCGCAGTGACGTAAGTTTCCGCACGTCTGACGGCGTTGAGTTAGTGGGCGAACTCTCACTTCCCACATCGGGCGCTCCCAGCGCGACGTTGGTGTTTTTTCATCCGTTACCCACCCACGGGGGATACATGGACTCTCACCTGATTCGGAAAGCGGCCAATCGTTTACCGGCCATGGCCAATATTGCCGTGTTGCGGTTTAACTTCCGCGGGGTCGAATCTCCGCGGGGTAAGTCTGAAGGAAGTTTTGGTGAGGGAGAGCTTGAGAAGTTCGACCTCGAGGCAGCAATCGACTTTGCCGTGAGCCGGAACCTTCCCAACATCTGGTTGGTGGGGTGGTCATTTGGAACCGAAGTCATTTTGAAGCACGCACTGGGTCGCTCCGGGACGTTTAAGGGAATTTTCCTGCTCGCACCACCACTTCATCGCGCCACCAACGACGACCTTCTGCGATGGGTGGGTCGCCCCGAAAAAATGGTTGCCCTTGTTCCCGAACACGACGACTATTTGAAGCCTGCAGAAGCTGCCGAGCGGTTCGCACTTGTTCCTGAATTACAGGTCGTGCCAGCTGACGGGGCAAAGCATCTGTTTGTGGGGGAGAGCTATAGCTCTCTCGCGCTGAGTGAAATTGTGAAGGTCACCAACCCTCAAGCCCTCCCACTTCCTGCTGAATGGCCAGAAGAAGAGCACCTGCTGGGTGCTGACTAAGAATCAGCCTTCTTTGACTTCTTAGTCACAGCGTTCACGTCTCCGACCACGGCGCGAAGAGACTCGACATATTCGGCGATGGTCTCGCGCTCGGCACGCAATTCCACAAGGCGCTTCTCGGCTGCGGCAACCGTTTCTTCTGCCTGTTGGTTTGCTTCAGCCACAATCACGCGGGCCTTCTCTTCGGCTTCTGCTACGAGCTTGCGGGCTTCTTCTTCAGCCTTGGCTTTGCCGCCGGTGTTCAGCTCGATGATGGCTTCGTTAATGGCCTTGTGCTCGGCCCGAAGACCCTCAAGACGGGACTTCGTGTCTTCGAGCTGGTTCTTTGCTTCCTGGAGGTAGCGGTCGTTGAGCTCGACTGCTTTCTCGTGGGCGTCGAGGAGTTCCTTTTCCGCCTCAGCGCGACGGGCCTTGAGCTCAATGTCCAAATCGGCCCGTGCCTGGCTTGCCTCGAGAGCGAGACGCTCGTCCTGGGTGTCGTTGTCGTGTTTGATCTTCGCGTGAGTTGCCTGAAGCTCGTGCTCCATTTGGGTTTTTTGGAGGGCAACCTCTTCTTCAATCTTTCGAAGAGTGAGCTCGTGAGTTGCGCGCTCCACGTCGATTTCTCGCTGGAGATCAGCCGCTTCTTTTCTGGCGTGGTTGAGTTCGCGGTCGGCAACCACTTTCAACTCGGCAACTTCGCGCTTCACATCAGCACGAAGCGCATCGGCTTCACGCTTTGCCTGAGCCCTGGTTTTTGCCGCTTCGGTCGCGACAGCACCGCGAATGGACGCGGCTTCCTCAATTGCTTCGTTGACCAAGCGCTGAGCAGTTTCAGTAGCCTCCGCGATGAGCGCTTCGGCTTTTTCGTCTGCAGCTTCGCGGGTTGCAGTGGCGTGAGACTGGGCATCGGCAAGCGAGCGTTGAGCGTCAGCCTCAAAGCTCTCACGGGTGGTGCGGGCTTCTTCCTTAGCGGCGCTGATGATGCGCTCAGCATCGATGTCGGCTTGGGAGATGATCCTGGTGGATTGTTCCTCAGCGATACGAAGAACGGCTTCCAGGCGACCGCCCAGGTCGGCATAGCCCGCGCCAGCTTGAGGTCCGACGGTAGCGCGTAGTTCGTCAAGTTCACGTTTGATGGTGGTGAGCTCGTCGAGAGCGTTTTGGCGGTCACGAGACGCCTTAATGAGTTCACCGCGAAGATCTGCGATGACCTCATCTACTTCACTGCGCTTATATCCGCGCAGCTCAGTAGTGAAATCAGAACCGTCGGCCACAGATGGCCCTCCTTAACCGAGAAACTACCTAGCTGAGTGTAGTTGTCTGATGGAGCGCTTCGCACATTAGTCTCGGTTACCCTGGAGAGTCGGCCCCGGTGGGGTAGGGACCCCCTCGGGAAAGGAGCGAGACGTGCGGTTGCTCTCAGCAATTATCGTCCTCATGCTGTCGGTGGCATCGCTCGCCGTGGGCATTGCTCTTCGTACGGTCTGGGCGGGGCCAGACACCCTGGTCAAGACAATTGAGATTGACCACACCGCCCCCGCTATCGTCATTCCCGCAAGCACCTTGGTGAGTAACCCTGGCCGCCAAACCGTGACCGTATTGGATAACACCAACAACGAAGCGGGAATTACCGTGGTGTACGGCCGAACCGTGGATGTAATGGGTTGGCTTCGTCCCGCCCGCTACACAACCGTTCTGACTGACTCCACAACCGGCGAGTTGTATGCCGCTCCTCGTTTGGGCTCACAGTCCCGGGTGCCAAACCCCTTGAATTCAGATTTATGGCTGGAGCAATTCCACGAGCAAGGCGCCCTTAAAGCATCGCTCACGGGTGATGAAGATATTTCTGTCGTCGTGTTTATGGACGGAAGTTACCCAGCGCCCGGAGTGATTCAGCTGAGCTGGCCGCTCGATAACGTGTCACCACTTGCGGGCTTCCTCGTGGCAGCGGGAATTCTCGCATTGGTAATCGGTCTCGTTCTCCTTGTCATGGTGCTCACTGATGTACGCAGGCGTCGAGGACCACGTCAGAAGCTGCCCAAGGCGCCGAAGAGGCGCTCACCTCGTGCGGCAATGGGCCAGCGGCGCACCCTGTCGCTTCCTAACCGGGGGCGCCGACGCCTCCAGAGGAGTGCGCTGTCTATTCCGCTCCTCGGAGTATTGGCCTTAGGTGCATGTGCTCCCGCAAGCACTATTGAGCAAGCGGCCGTTGTCGACGAAAGCGCTGCGACCCTCGATGTCACGCCACTGGCGCCGTACCCGGCAGTCATCCAAGCTCAGTTCCAGCGCATTGTGGAGCGCATCGCCAACCATGTGTTGATGGCCGATCAAGCCCTCGACGGTGACATGTTGAGCCAAAGGCTCTCCGACCCAGCGCTGTCGATGCGCGGAGCGCAATACATTCTGCGCGGATACGACACCGATTTGGGTCAAATTTCTCCGATTCCCACCAGCCCGATTCGACTTCTCGTCCCCCAACAAACCAGGGACTGGCCGCGGACAGTTTTCGCAATCGTCCAACAGGGTGCAGAAGCTAATTCACCCGCCGTGGGAATCGTGTTGCGTCAAGAAACAGCTCGCACCAACTACCAGCTGATCTACGAGGTGCTTCTCGCTCCCGACGTGGTGTTGCCGGCCATGCCGCTTGTTGAGGTGGGAAGCCCGCGCCTGGCGCGTGATTCCAAGCTGCTTCCCGTGAGCCCCGAAGACACCATCGCCCACTACGCCGCGATCTTGTCTTCTGGTGCAGACGCGAGATTCTGGAGTGAGTTCGATGTATCGGCCGACAACCTCTTCACACTCGTGGGCCCAGAGGGCCAAGCGCTTCGCCAAGAATCATTCGGCTCCGACCTTGAGATGGACTTGTCCATTGAACCCACCGACCAACAAATTGTTGCTCTTGCAACGCGAGATGGCGGGGCCTTGGTCTTTGGGGTCTTGCAAGAAACCGAGACGGTACGTCCGGTTGAATCGGGCGCAGCAGTCAACGCCACCCCCGCGGTGCGCGCCATTACCGGGGAGCCCCAATCGAGTATTGGGTTCGAAGCCCGCTACGACATGCACATAGTCTGGTACGTGCCCCCTGTCGGCTCGGATGAGAAAATCCAGGTCGTCGGCTACAGCTACGGCTTAGTGGACGCGGCAGAACTCGAGGAATAACAACGTGGTGGAGACGCAGCAGTGAGACAACCCGACCCCCGCATGCCACTCTCTGGTGGATACGACCTCTCTGGCCTGGTGGCCCGTGCTCAGCAAAAAGACCAACCTGCTGCTCCCACCTCGGGTGGTGGTGCTTATGTGCGCGATGTAACCGAAGCCGACATGAACAGCCTTGTTGAGCTGTCCAACCAAGTCCCCGTCCTGCTCGAGGTCTACGGCCAGGGCGTCGAACCGAGTCTTGGCCCGATTGTCGAGAGTTACCAAGGGAAACTCGCGCTTGCCACGATGGACGCGGCCAGCTCACCACAGCTTGTGCAGGCTCTTCAAATCGAGGGCCTTCCCACCCCGTTTGCCATCATCCAGGGTCGCCCGGCTCCTCTTTTTCAAGGCACTGCGCCTGAAGATCAAATTCGCCCTGTCCTGGATCAAGTCCTCCAATTGGCAGCGCAGGCGGGTGTCACGGGTGTGATTCCCGCGGGCGAGGCAGACGGTGGCGAAGCGACAGACGCACCTGAGGAAAAGCCCCTCTCGCCGGAGCACCAAAAGGCATTTGATGCTCTCAGCGCCAATGATCTTGATGGTGCAGAAGCTGCCTACCGCGAGGCTCTCGCTAAGGCACCAAACGACCAAGACGCCAAGGCGGGACTTGCCAACGTGTCGTTGATGAAGCGGCTTGCCAACCGGGACGCCAACACCATTCGCCAGAACGCAGCAGCAGCCCCTACCGATATTGATGCCCACATGCTGGTTGCCGATTTAGATGTGGCCGGAGGGCACTTGGATGATGCCTTCGTCAGGCTGCTGGGGCTTTTTGCCGGCGCCGACGAAGAGGGCAAAAACACTCTTCGCCAAAGAATGTTGGAGTATTTCGACATTGCAGGCCCCACCCACCCCTCTGTGTTGACCGCCAGGCGTCAACTGGCCTCCCTGCTGTATTAGGTCACCGTGGCGATCTATCTCGACTACGCCGCGACGTGTCCAATGCCCGAAGAGGTTCAGGCCGCATATGCGAAGGCGCTGAGGCTAGTCGGAAACCCTTCGTCTATTCATCAAGCAGGTCAGCAATCGAGAAACCTCATTGAGAACGCCCGCGCAGTCATCGCCGGCTACGTCGGTGTCGAGCCGATGGAGGTGTCTTTCACGTCGGGTGGTACCGAATCAATTAATACGTGGATCAAAGGACGAGTGTTTGCTCATCGTCGTCTCCACCCCGGCCAAGATGTTTTCATCGCGCTAACCCGCGCGGAGCACCACGCCACCCTTGATGCCGTGGAGTGGCTGGAGGACAACGGCTTTGCCACACCACTGTGGATTGATGTGGATTCCGATGCGGTGATGGATCTTGATCACCTCGACGCCCAGCTTCACTCTGTTCCCGCGGGTTCGGTGGCGGGACTAACGACGTTGGTAGCAAATAACGAAGTGGGCTCGCTTCAGCCGTTGGTCGAGATTGCGCAGGTCGCCGAGCGCCATGGTGTCTCTGTCCACCTAGACGCTGTTCAAGGATTTGGCTCGATTCCTCTGTCCATTTCCGAGTTGGGTGTGGACGCACTCAGTGTCAGTGCCCACAAACTGGGCGGCCCGGTCGGGGTCGGGGCACTGGTGGTGAGTAGAAGCGCTGCACCCATTGATTCGTTGATTCATGGGGGAGGCCAGCAGGTGTCTCGCTCCGGAACGCTCGACGCCGCGGGAGCCGTCGCCTTCGCCCATGCCGCAACTATTGCTTTCGGGATAAGCGCGAAGGAACGCGATGACAAGCGTGGTCTTCGGGATGCTCTCATCCATGGTCTCTCGACGATCGAGGGTGTGACGCTTCGAGGTTCTGGCAGCCGGCTCGATAACAATGTGCACATCACGCTTGAGGGCGCTTCGGGTGAGGTCGCGTTATATCTGCTCGATGCAGAGGGAATCTATGTGTCGACTGGTTCGGCCTGCCAGGCAGGTGTCGCGGAGTCGTCACACGTGGTCTTGGCGATGGGCCTTGGTGACCAAGCAGCCAGGAGCGCGCTTCGATTCACCTTAGGTCTCCAGACCACCGAAGAAGACATCAGTCACGTGATTGACGTGTTTCCCTCCGTTCTGGAGCGTGCACGCGCTGCGGGCTATCCCAGCTAAAGGGCCACTTTTTAGCCAGGTTGCCTGCCTACACTGGTGGGATGCGAATTCTGGCAGCAATGAGCGGCGGCGTTGATAGCGCCGTGGCTGCTGCGCGCGCTGTTGACGAAGGCCACGAGGTAGTGGGTGTGCATTTGGCGCTGTCTCGAATGCCGGGAACTCTCCGCACCGGCTCCAGGGGCTGCTGCACCATCGAAGATTCGATGGATGCCAGGCGAGTGGCCGGACAACTCGAGATCCCTTTTTACGTGTGGGATTTTTCAGAGCGCTTTCGCGCCGACGTCGTCGATAACTTCATCGACGAATACCGTCACGGTCGAACCCCCAATCCTTGTCTTCGCTGCAACGAGAAAATCAAGTTTGAGGCCGTATTAGACCGTGCGATGGCACTTGGCTTCGACAAGGTCGTTACAGGCCATTACGCGAGTGTGCGCGAGGGCATAGACGGCTCACCGGAGCTGTATCGCTCCGCCGATTGGGCCAAAGACCAGTCCTATGTCTTGGGAGTTCTCACCTCAGAGCAGCTTCGACACTGCTACTTCCCGCTGGGGGATACTCCCTCCAAGCAAGAAGTGCGCGATGAGGCCGCCAGGCGCGGGTTTAGCGTGGCCAGCAAGCCAGATAGCCACGACATCTGCTTTATCCCCGATGGCGACACTAAGGGATTCCTCGACGACAAACTCGGCCAGTCCGCCGGTGACATTGTCGACCGAGAAGGAAACACGCTCGGCGCTCACACGGGAACCCACGGGTACACAATCGGCCAGCGAAAGGGGCTCCAGATTGGCTACCCCTCAGAAGACGGTAAACCGCGCTACGTATTAGAAATTCGTCCCGTGAGCAATGAGGTCGTAGTTGGGCCTAAGGAAGCACTCGACACCATTGAGTTATCGGGATCAGTGATGAGTTTTGCTGGTGCCGACCCAATTGCAGCAGAGATGACAACTGGGTCGTATGCCACAGACGGTTCTATTTCACACACCCAAGCGTTTGAGTGCGAGGTTCAGGTGCGCGCCCACGGAAACCCTGAAGCCGCCAGTGCCCAAATCGTTGAGGGGCGACTAGTCGTGCGATTTGTCGACCCCATTTCCGGAGTTGCTCCCGGACAATCCGCAGTGGTCTATGTGGGATCCCGAGTCCTCGGCCAGGTCACTATCGACCAGACAGTGTCTGCCGATCGAGAATCGCTCGCTCGTGCGTAGGGTCTTAATCCTTGGGTCGACGGGGTCGATTGGCACCCAAGCCATCGACATCGTGAAGAAAAACCCTGAGCGCTTCACGATTGTGGGGTTAACCGCAGGCTCCAATCGGGAACTCCTCGATGCCCAAGCAGCAGATTTAGGGCTGCCTGAGTCTCACACGGCGCTCGGGGCAGACGGCGCCACCGAGCTGATTGGCCGGGTCGACGCCGATGTGATCGTCAACGCCATTACTGGCTCGGTCGGATTGTTGCCCACTCTTCGGGCTCTAGAGACGGGGGCAACGCTCGCCCTGGCCAACAAAGAAAGCTTGATCGTGGGCGGATCGTTGGTGAAAGAGGCTGCCGCCGAGGGGCAACTTGTTCCCGTTGATTCAGAACACTCCGCCCTCGCCCAGGCGTTGATGTCGGGCACGCATCAAGAAGTCTCCAAACTGATTGTGACCGCTTCGGGCGGTCCATTCAGGGGCTATAGCGCGGCACAGTTGGCGTCAGTGACCCCGGAAAACGCGCTTGCCCACCCCACCTGGAACATGGGTCGCGTCATCACCACGAACTCTGCCACGTTGGTCAACAAAGGACTTGAGGTCATCGAAGCTCACCTGCTCTTCGATATTTCCTTTGACGACATTGAGGTCAGTGTTCACCCGCAATCGATTGTTCACTCTCTCGTGGAGTTTGTGGACGGCTCGACGATCGCCCAGTGCTCACCTCCTGACATGCGCCTGCCGATTGCCTTGGCCCTTGACTGGCCACACCGCGTTCCAGGCGCCACAAAGGCTCTTGATTGGACGAGTGCCTCCACCTGGACGTTTGAGCCACTCGATCGCGAAACCTTCCCCGCGGTGGAGATGGCAAAGCACGCGGGTCGCGTGGGGCTGACGATGCCGGCGGTGTTTAACGCGGCGAACGAACAAGCCGTTGACGCCTTCCATGACCTAAAAATCGGGTTCCCCGACATCACCTCCATCATCTCTGAGGTGATGGAGCGTCACGAGCCGTCGCAGATGAGCCTCGAAGCGGTGTTAGAGGCTGAGCGCTGGGCTCGGGCAGAGGCAGATTCACTTATTTCTTTGCGGACTCACTGACGACTGTCAGTGGTCCGGGTTACCCTGTGGGCGTGGAATCAACTGTCTGGTTCGTTGTTGGCGTGCTTGCCCTCGTTGTGGGGCTTGGCGTATCAATCGGACTCCACGAATGGGGTCATTTTTGGCCGGCAAAGAAATTTGGAGTGGGAATCACCAAATTCATGATCGGTTTTGGACCCACAGTGTGGTCGAAAAAATACGGCGAGACAGAATTTGGTCTCAAGGCCCTCCCGCTCGGCGGATTTGTCGCGATGCACGGCATGTTTGCCCCCTCATCAGGCACTAAAGCGGGCTCCGCCGGAACAGATTTCGCGGGATTTGACGCCGAGCCAGAACCCGACGTGTTCGACGATTCCAGAAGCTTCTATCGCTTGAGTGTCCCCAAACGCATCGCCATCATGATGGGCGGGCCGGTGATGAACCTCATCATTGCCTTCGTCTTGTATGCGGTGTTATTGATGGGCTTTGGCGTGGTCCAACCCAGTCTCACGGTGGGCAGCGTCTCTGAGTGTGTCGTCTCTGCAACCGAGACGAGGCAAGAGTGTGTGCCGGGCGACCCTGTAGCTCCCGGTAATCAGGCAGGTATTGAGCCAGGTGACACCATTGTCGCTATTGATGGTGTTGAGATGACGTCCTGGCTTCACATGACAGAAATTGTCCGTGCTCATCCAGGCGAAGAACTCACGATGTCAATCTTGCGCGATGGCATCGCGCAGGATGTGCGCATCACCCCACTTCTCACCGAGCGTTATGCCTTCGACTCCAGAGGTGAAGTCATCATTTCCGATGGCATGCCGGTGGTGGAGCAGGTGGGTTTTGTGGGAATCGGCTCGACATTAGAAACGGCGCGGCAGCCCGTGACCAGTGTGCCGGGAGTTGTCTTGGACAACGTCGTCGGAGTGGGTCGAGTGATTCTCACCCTTCCGGATCGCATGGTTCAAGTTGCCCAAGCCGCGTTTGGCCAAAACGAGCGTGACCCGAACGGACCCATCAGCGTCGTGGGAGTGGGGCGTATCGCTGGCGAAATTGCGTCCATTGATGACATCACGTTCCCCGATCGAGTCGCGAGCTTTTTGGCCTTGTTGGCATCGCTCAACGTTGCACTCTTTGTGTTTAACCTCTTGCCCCTCCTGCCGCTTGACGGCGGGCACGTCGCGATTGCGTTGATTGATGCCGTTCGAGGCCGAATCGCCACGATTAGGGGGAAACCTGCGCCTCGCCCCACCGATCCTCAAAAACTGATGCCACTGACGTTGGTGGTGGTCGCCGTTCTCATCAGCATGTCTGTGCTGCTGATGTACGCGGATCTTGTGAACCCAATTAGCCTGATTCAGTAAGTCTGCCCAGGTTCTAGGCACCACCCTCAGCTAGCATTGCGATGCAGTTTCTCGTGAGAGTGCAGGAAGGATCTCCCCGTGCCCGCAGTGAATCTCGGCTTGCCGAAAGTTCCTGAAACGCTTTCTCCTAGGCGTCAGTCTCGCCAAATCCAAGTTGGTTCCGTGGCCGTTGGTGGTGGAGCCCAGGTCAGCGTTCAGTCGATGACGACAACTCCCACAACCGACATCAACGCCACCCTCCAGCAGATTGCTGAGTTGACCGCAACAGGCTGCGACATTGTCCGTGTGGCAGTTCCTAGCCAAGACGATGCGGATGTGCTGCACATCATCGCCAAGAAAAGCCAAATTCCTGTCATCGCCGATATTCACTTCCAGCCCAAGTACGTCTTCCAAGCAATTGATGCCGGTTGTGCCGCAGTCCGTGTGAACCCCGGAAACATCAAGAAGTTCGATGACAAAGTCGGTGAGATTGCGAAAGCGGCCAAAGACGCAGGCGTCAGCCTTCGTATCGGTGTGAATGCGGGTTCGCTGGACCCGAGGCTT
Source organism: uncultured Microbacteriaceae bacterium (assembly GCA_964464045.1). GTDB lineage: Bacteria > Actinomycetota > Actinomycetes > Actinomycetales > Microbacteriaceae > Pontimonas. The sequence continues at coordinate 24,465 of CAYXEM010000002.1, forward strand.
CTTGAAAAATACGGAAAGCCCACTGCCGAGGCACTCGTCGAGAGCGCGGTGTGGGAGGCGAGCCTGTTCGAAGAACACGACTTCCACGATTTCAAGATTTCGGTGAAACACAACGATCCCGTTGTCATGGTGAAGGCCTACCGCCAGTTGGCAGAACGAGGCGATTGGCCACTTCACTTGGGCGTGACCGAAGCCGGTCCTGCGTTCCAAGGGACCATCAAGTCGTCGGTGGCGTTTGGAATTTTGCTCTCCGAAGGAATCGGCGACACCATTCGCGTGTCCTTGTCTGCTCCTCCTGCAGAGGAAGTCAAGGTGGGCCTCAAGATTTTGGAATCTCTGAACCTGCGCGAGCGAAAACTTGAGATTGTCTCTTGCCCCAGCTGTGGTCGGGCGCAGGTGGATGTCTACACACTCGCCGAAGACGTCACTAAGGGCCTAGAAGGTATGACCGTGCCCCTGCGCGTGGCCGTCATGGGCTGTGTGGTCAATGGCCCCGGTGAAGCGCGCGAAGCCGATTTGGGAGTGGCCAGCGGTAACGGCAAGGGCCAAATCTTCGTCAAGGGTGAAGTAATCAAGACGGTTCCAGAATCAGAAATCGTTGCCACCTTGATTGAAGAGGCCAACCGAATCGCAGAAGAGATGCCCGATGCCCCCTCGGGGACTCCTGAGGTCGTCACCGTCTAAAAGGTGAGCCGGTAGTCTTAGCGGGTGCTTGAGCGTCTTAGTCATCTCTTCGTCCGTACTCTCCGTGAAGCCCCTGCTGATGCGGAAGTAGCGAGCCACCAATGGCTGGTGCGCGCAGGTTATATCCGCCGCCAAGCACCAGGAATCTTTGCCTGGTTGCCCCTTGGTCTTCGGGTGCGCAAAAAAATCGAAGACATCATCCACGACGAAATGCGCGCCGCAGGTGCTCAACAAGTCCACTTCCCCGCCCTCTTGCCCCGTGAGCCCTATGAGGCCACGGGCCGTTGGGAAGAATACGGCGACGGGATTTTCCGGCTCAAAGACCGTCGAGGAGCTGACTATCTGCTTGCGCCGACTCACGAAGAGGTCTTTACCCTCACTGTGAAGGACCTGTATTCGAGTTATAAAGATTTGCCCCTCACGATTTATCAAATCCAGGACAAATACCGCGATGAAGCTCGTCCCCGGGCAGGTCTGCTGCGCGGTCGCGAATTCTCGATGAAAGACGCCTACTCGTTTGACTACACCGACGAAGGCCTCGATGCGAGCTACCAAGCTCAGCGAGACGCGTACGAGCGCATCTTCAACCGACTCGGTTTGAACTACGTCATTTGCCGCGCAGATGCGGGTGCGATGGGTGGATCAAAATCCGAAGAGTTCCTCCACCCCATTGAGGTGGGTGAAGACACCTTCGTCGTGAACGACAACGGCTACGCCGCAAACGTCGAGGCCTACCGCGCCCCCGTGGGAGAGCCCACCTCCACTGCGGGACTCACCGAGGCAGTCATTTACGATTCCCCGAACACTCCCACCATCCAAACCTTGGTAGATCTCTCCAACAAGGACTTCCCCCGCGATGACCGCCCCTGGGAGGCTGCAGACACCCTGAAAAATGTTGTCTTGGCGCTTACCGACCAGGAGGGCAACCGCTCACTCGTCGTCGTTGGTATTCCCGGAGATCGCGACGTCGATATGAAGCGTGCCGAAGTCTGGTTTGCCCCGAATGCTGTTGAAGCAGCCACTGAGGAGGACTTTGCCAAGAACAAGGGACTCGTTAAGGGCTACATCGGCCCCTGGTCGCCAGACGGCCCAGTTCTGGGTGAAGAATCGTCGACCACGATCCCGTTCTACCTCGACCCCCGCATCGCAGAGGGAAGCGAATGGGTGACCGGCGCCAACATCGATCAAAAGCACGTCTATCACTTGGTCTATGGGCGTGACTTCAACGCCGATGGCGTCGCCGACATCGCTGACGTGCGAGATGGTGACCCGGCTCCTGATGGTTCAGGTCCTATTCGAAGCGCTCGCGGTATGGAAATTGGACACGTCTTCCAGCTGGGCCGAAAATACGCTGAAGCGTTGGGCCTGCAAGTGCTCGACCCGAATGGGTCACTCGTGACCGTCACAATGGGCTCATACGGCATCGGGGTCACGCGCATCATGGCGATCATCGCCGAAGGGCACCACGACGAGAAGGGTCTTGTTTGGCCCAAGAATGTCGCGCCCTACGACCTCCACGTCATCGCCACGGGCAAGGACGAGGCAGTGTTTGAGGTGGCCGAGAAGTTCGCAGCCGATGCAGAGGCCGCGGGCCAGGACGTGTTATTTGATGATCGCCCCAAAGTCTCACCGGGTGTGAAGTTCGCTGATGCCGAAGTCATCGGCGTTCCCACCATCGTGATCGTGGGGCGGGGTGCAGCAGAGGGCCAGGTGGAACTGTGGGACCGCGTCAGCGGTGAAAAGACCCCGATGTCTATCGCCGACGCCCTTGCAGCGGTGAGCGACTCCTAAGCCTCACTAGCAAATCAACAGCTGCGCCAGCTAAGCTGACGCAGTCGAAGGCTGGCGCCTTTACTAATCGAATAGGAGGCACATGTCATGGACATCGATCTCAGCGTATTAAAGCTGATGGAATCGGAAAGAGACATTCCTTTCGATGAACTCGTCGTCATTATCGAACAAGCCATTTTGACAGCCTACGAAAAGCACACGGGTATCGCAGACCACCGCGGACAGCGGGTTGACCCGGACGCGCCACGTGGTCGCGTTGAACTCGACCGTAAGACCGGTCACGTCACCGTCTACATGCCTGAGCTCAACGACGAAGGCGAAGTCATCGGCGAAAGTGTCGACAGTCCAGAGGGCTTCGGTCGTATTGCCGCTCACGCCGCCAAGCAGGTCATCAACCAGCGCATCCGCGACCTCGGAGACGACAAAATTCTCGGTGAATACCGCGGTCGAGATGGTGACATCGTCTCTGGAATCATCCAGCAGGGCCCCAACCCGCGCATGATTCACATCGATTTGGGCGAAGTGGAAGCACTGTTGCCTCCTGAGGAGCAGGTTCCTGGAGAAGAATACGAACACGGCAAGCGCCTGCGCGTATTCGTCACCAAGGTCGACAAGGGCCTTAAAGGCCCCGCGATCACGG
>CAYXEM010000003.1:0-21848 GCA_964464045.1 uncultured Microbacteriaceae bacterium
CCTCCTTGGTCAATGTGGTGACGCCCATCGCGTGCAGCGCGTCTTGTAGGAGGGGAACCTGACCGATGAATTCGGGGGGTGTTTCACCCCTCGTCCCTTTGTACTCGGGATAAATCCGGGTTCTGAAAGAAAAACGTGAAATATCAAACGCCACCGCGAGGTGAGTGGGCTTTTCGTTCTTGAGCAGTGATAGCAACATCGACAAGAAGCCGTGAATGGCGTTGGTGTGTTGGCCATCCGGGGTGACAAAGCTGTCCACGGGGAGGGCATAGAAGGCGCGGAAGGCCAACGAGTGACCATCGATCAGCATCAGAGTAGGCTTTTGAGCGTCCGTCACTCCCCCAGCCTAACCGCTGACCATTCGATATTGAGGGCCAGATGACCACCTTCCCCGACGATCTTGACCCCGAGCTAGTTGCGCGTCTGATCGAGACTAAAGGCGGGCAGCTCACCCAGAAGATGGAGATTAACTTCATCAAGCTCTCCGCCGAAGAGTCGATTGCGACGATGCCGGTTGAAGGCAACCGCCAGGTGATCGGACTGCTTCACGGAGGCGCTCACGTGGTGTTGGGTGAATCCCTTGGTTCTTTATCCTCAGCAATCCATGCGGGTCCCGGACGCATTGCTGTGGGCATTGAGATCAACGCCACCCACTCTCGCTCGGTCAGTGACGGGCTCGTAACCGCGACATGCCGTGCTCTTGTACTGGGTAGGACACTGTGCACCCACGAAATCGTGATGACCGACGAACAAGGACGCCGGCTGTCAACGGTTCGTATGACCAATTTCCTCAAAGAGGCCCCACAGACTTAAATGTCGGGGTTGTCGGCCTTCTCCGCGAGCTGGTCGATGATGGTCTCAGCCACCTCCCGCATGGTGAGTCGACGGTCCATAGACGCCTTTTGAATCCAGCGGAAAGCCTCCGGTTCGGTCAACCCCATTGCGTTATTAAGTATTCCCTTTGCGCGGTCGAGGATCTTCCGGCTCTCGAGACGCTCGGCCAGATCGCTTACCTCCTCAGCAAGAGCAGTGAGCTGTTGGTAGCGACTCAACGCAATCTCGATAGCGGGAATTAGATCATTGGGGCCGAAAGGCTTCACTACGTACGCAAGAGCGCCGGCCTCACTCGCCCGCTCGACGAGTTCCCTCTGGCTAAATGCAGTGAGCAGCACAACAGGCGCCAGTGCTTCCTTGTTGATAATTTCTGCGGCACTGATGCCATCCATCAACGGCATCTTTACATCCATCACGACGAGATCTGGTCTGAGCTCGCGAACCAACTCCACCGCTTTCTCACCATCTGGCGCTTCGCCAATGACGTTAAACCCGTGGTCGCGCAACGTTTCGACAACGTCGAGGCGGATGAGAGACTCGTCTTCGGCGACGACGACGGTACGTTCAGTTTTTGCGCTCGGAGTGTCAGTCACGGCTCGAGCCTACGGTACTGTTTCTATGTCATCGCTTAGACAAGCCGGATTGGCGGAATGGCAGACGCGGAGCACTCAAAATGCTTTGTCCGAAAGGGCGTGTGGGTTCAAATCCCACATCCGGCACAAACTGAATTACTTGTTCTGCCAGGCAGGCGCGACGCCATCGGAGGCGTGGCCCACGACGTGCACGCGCACGTCGTTGGTGCTTCCAGGAACCCCTGGAGGGGAACCCGAAATCACCACGACCTTGTCGCCGTCTTTCGCAAGTTTGTTTCCTAGCAGGTAGTCGTCGACCTGGTGGTACATCTCGTCAGTGTGCTGCACACGCTCAACGAGGCAAGACTGGATACCCCAGGTCAGCGACATGCGACGCCTAATGGCTTCGTCGGGAGTAAAGGCCAGCATCGGAATTAAGGAGCGAAGACGAGACATTCTGCGGGCCGAATCGCCAGATTCGGTGAAGATACAGATGAATTTGGCCTCTACGAACTCCGCGACCTCTACCGCGGCCAGCGTCATCGCGCCGCCCTGTGTGCGAGGCTTGGTTCCAAGAGGCGGAATGCGGTCTGCACCCTGCTCTTCGGTCGATTCAAGGATGCGGGCCATGATTTCAACGGTCTGAATGGGGTACTGGCCCACGCTGGTTTCACCACTGAGCATCACCGCGTCTGCACCGTCCAACACGGCGTTTGCGACGTCGGATACTTCTGCGCGAGTGGGAACAGGGCTAGAGATCATTGACTCCAACATCTGCGTCGCCACGATGACGGGCTTTGCCCAGCGACGTGCGAACTCCACAGCCTTCTTCTGAACGATGGGGACCTGCTCGGGTGGCAACTCAACGCCAAGGTCACCACGAGCGACCATGATTCCGTCGAAGGAGTCGACGATGCCCTCGAGTGCATCCACGGCTTGGGGCTTCTCGACCTTTGCGATCACAGGCTTCGAGATTCCCTCCTCAGCCATGATTTCACGCACGCGAACAACGTCCTCTGCGTTACGCACGAAGCTCAAGGCAATGTAGTCAACGCCGAGCTTGAGGGCCCACCGCAGGTCGTCCTCATCCTTTTCACTGAGCGCAGGGACAGAAACCGCGACGCCGGGAAGGTTGATTCCCTTGTTGTTGGAGACCATTCCCCCCACGATGACCTTGGTGGTGACGGTGGTGGCGTCCTTGCTCACTGCTTCCAGACGAACCTTGCCGTCGTCGACTAAAAGAGTGTCACCTGGCTCAACATCGCCCACCAGCCCTTTGAAGGTGGTTCCCACGAGCTCTTTGGTGCCTGGGGTGTCCTCGACTGTGATCTTGAAGATGTCTCCGGGCTCAAGAAGGTGTGGACCGTTTTCGAACTTCTCCAAGCGAATCTTGGGACCCTGGAGGTCAGCGAGAACACCTACTGGCTTGCCCGCATCGGCCGCCGCTCTCTTGAGGTTGTTGTATGTCTCTTCGTGCACCTCGTAACTGCCGTGTGACATGTTGATGCGGGCGATATTAACCCCCGCATCAATCAACGCGCGCAGCTGGTCATATGAGCTACAAGCAGGTCCGAGGGTTGCCACGATTTTGGCACGACGCATGAAAACTCCGATTGAGAGAGGGCGGATATTCGGTTTCTAGCCTAGACAGAAATGGGTTGGTCAGATGCACGCACGGGCGAAGGCAAATCGGTCTCACCCTGAAGGAATTTGTCCACCTCGTGTGCGACGGCGCGACCTTCAGCTATAGCCCAGACGATCAGGGACGCTCCACGTCCCGCGTCGCCGGCCACAAAGACCCCAGGAACACTGGTAGAGAAGTCGTCCTCGCGCATCAAGTTGCCGCGCTCGTCCAGTGCGACACCGAGTTGCTCGTTGAGGATGGAGTACTCGGGGCCAGTAAATCCAAGCGAGAGCAACACCAAATCAGCGGGGATTACGTGCTCGGTTCCGGGCTTGGGGAATCGCCCACCATCTCGATACTCGGTTTCAGCGACCTTGAGACCCACAACTTCTCCCGCGTCGTTACCGACGAATTCAACAGTGGAGGCCAGATATTCCCGGGTACCGCCCTCTTCATGGGCAGATTGAACCTCAAAGACCGTGGGGGTCATGGGCCATGGCTGGCTGTCAGGTCGCTCAGTTGGAGGCTGGTATCCAATTGCGAGAGTCGTCACACTCGCAGCGTGTTGACGATGCGCTGTTCCGATACAGTCCGCACCGGTATCGCCGCCGCCCAAAATCACGACGTGCTTTCCCTCGGCGCTTATTGCTCCCTCAGGGTTATCCCCCGCCTGAACCTTGTTGGCGGGAACCAGGTAGTCCATCGCGTAGTGAACACCGAGCAAATCGCGCCCTGGAATCTGAAGATCCCGGGGCGTGGGAGCGCCAGTAGCAACGACTACAGCGTCATAGCGCTCGACCAAGTCAGACCAGGTGATGTCGGCGCCAATGGTGACACCGGCACGAAAACGCGTGCCCTCAGCAGTCATTTGCGCAAGGCGCTGGTCCAGGTGGTGCTTTTCCATCTTGAAGTCTGGAATGCCGTAGCGCAGAAGGCCACCAATACGGTCATCTCGATCAAACACAGCAACCGTGTGACCGACGCGGGTGAGCTGTTGGGCAGCTGCCAGCCCCGCGGGTCCACTTCCTACGACAGCGACGGTCTTGTCGGTAAGACGCGAAGGAGGAAGTGGGGCCACCCAGCCGTTGGACCAAGCGGTTTCGATGATCGAGGCCTCAACCTGTTTGATGGTGACGGCAGGTTGATTAATTCCCAACACACACGCTGATTCACACGGCGCAGGACACAACTTGCCGGTGAACTCGGGGAAGTTGTTGGTTTCATGGAGTCGCTCAATTGCACCTTTGCCATCACCACGACGAACCAGGTCATTCCACTCAGGAATCAGGTTGCCAAGCGGGCAGCCGTGGTGACAAAAGGGGACACCGCAATCCATGCAGCGACCAGCCTGTCGCTTCAACACATCGGGGTCGCGTGGCCCGTAGACCTCACGCCAATCTCCAATGCGCACCTCAACGGGGCGACGAGGGGGAAGCTCCCTCTCGGTGTTTTCCATAAATCCTTTGGGATTAGCCACCCGTCACCTCCAAGATACGACTCCAGACTTCGTCGCCGTCGGGGTCAAGGCCTTCCGCGAGAGCCTTCTCACGGGTCTGCATCACGGCTTTGTAATTGGTGGGAGTCACCAGCACGAACTGGTCGAGTGCGCTGTCGCCCTCGTCAAGCAGACGTGATGCAAGCGGTGATCCCGTTTCCTCTACGTGGCGCTTCAACAGGTCCTTCAGGATTTCACGGTCACTCGCGCCGAGCTCCGAAAGCTCTACTTCCCTATTGTTCAGGGCTTCCTTGTTAACCCGTTCTTCGCGGAGGCGGTAAACGTATGCAGTTCCACCCGACATACCGGCAGCAACGTTTCGCCCCGTCTCACCGAGAATTACCGCCAAACCACCGGTCATGTACTCCAGTGCGTGATCTCCCACACCTTCAACAACAGCAGTGGCACCCGAGTTACGTACCAGGAAGCGCTCTCCGACTACTCCCCCAATGAACATGGTTCCACTGGTGGCTCCGTATCCAATGACGTTTCCAGCGATGACGTTTCGCTCCGGGGCGAACACACTACCCTCGGCAGGCCTGATCACAATTTGTCCGCCGGAGAGGCCCTTGCCGACGTAGTCGTTAGCGTCACCCCACAGGCGCAACTTGATGCCACCTGGCATGAACGCGCCCATGGATTGACCAGCAGTGCCCTTCAAAGTCACACTGATTGTTCCTGTGGGTAAACCACTCTCGCCAAATCGCTTGGTCACTTCGTGGCCGAGCATTGTTCCCACAGCGCGTTCAGTGTTACGAACGCTCATCTCGACGGAGACAGCTTCTGAGCGCTCAAGAGCAGGCGCGCAGGCCTTGATGAGTTCGTTGTCGAAGTGTTCTTCAACTTCGTGGTCCTGGCCTTCAGCCCTACGGTTTGCCGCACCAGTGTTGAGTGCGTCGACCGAAAGGATGGGCTCGAGATCGAGTCCGTCTGCCTTCCAGTGGGACACAGCTTTGTCGATGTCCAGCAAATGAGCTTGACCGATCGCCTCATCCAGGCTTCTGAAACCAAGTTCGGCAAGATACTCGCGAACCTCCTGAGCGATGTATTCGAAGAACGTCTCCACGAATTCAGGCTCTCCGGTAAAGCGCTTACGCAATTCTGGGTTTTGCGTTGCAACCCCAACAGGGCAGGTGTCGAGGTGACACACGCGCATCAAAATACAGCCGCTGACAACCATCGGAGCGGTGGCGAATCCGTAGCCTTCTGCTCCGAGGAGCGCAGCAATGATGACGTCTCGTCCTGTCTTCATTTGACCGTCAACCTGCAGGTTCACTCGACCACGCATGTTGTTGAGCATCAAGGTTTGCTGCGCTTCAGCAAGACCGATCTCCCACGGCGTACCAGCATGCTTGAGCGAGTTCAGGGGGCTGGCACCCGTTCCACCGTCGTGACCGGAAATCAAGACCACGTCAGCTTTAGCTTTGGCAACACCAGCGGCAACTGCACCAATGCCCGACTGGCTCACAAGCTTCACGTGAATATTTGCCTCAGGGTTTGCCCTCTTAAGGTCAAAAATGAGCTGCTTCAAGTCCTCAATCGAGTAAATGTCGTGGTGAGGAGGTGGAGAAATCAACCCGACACCGGGTGTTCCGTGGCGTAGCTTGGCAATCCACGGATACACCTTTCCCGCGGGCAACTGACCGCCCTCGCCAGGCTTTGCTCCCTGGGCCATCTTGATTTGAATGTCTGTTGCGTGGGTCAAATACAAGCTCGTGACGCCGAATCGACCAGACGCCACTTGCTTAATACGGCTACGGCGCTCGGGGTCCATCAGGCGGTCGGCAGACTCACCACCTTCACCGGTGTTGCTGAGCGCGCCCAGGCGGTTCATTGCCACCGCGAGTGTCTCGTGCATCTCTGGGCTGATCGCGCCCATGCTCATTGCGCCAGAGTTAAAGCGCTTGAGGATTGACTCGATCGGCTCCACTTCGTCAATTGAAATGGGTGTGCGATCCTCAGTGCGCAAGCGGAAAAGTCCGCGAAGGGTCATCAAGTCTTCCGACTGGTCATCAACACTCTTGGTGTACTTACGGAAGATATCGAAGCGTTTGTTGCGCGTTGCGTGCTGAAGGTGGAACACCGTCTCAGGGTTGAACAGGTGTGGTGGACCTTCGCGGCGCCATTGGTATTCACCGCCGACAGGAAGCCGCTCATGCGGGTTGGCGTTGACTTCTTTGGGGTAGGCGAGCTCGTGTCGGTCGCTGTTTTCTTTTTCGATGATTTCGAGCCCGACGCCACCCAGGATGCTCGTGGTGCCCGTGAAATAGCTGTCGATGAAGTCTTGAGAGAGGCCCACTGCTTCAAAGGCCTGTGAACCTGCGTAACTCGCGACGGTAGAAATACCAATCTTGCTCATGATCTTCAACACGCCCTTGCCCAGCGCGGTGATGACGTTGCGCACGGCCTTCTCTGGCTCAACACCGGTGATTTCGCCGTGACGCGCAAGCTGCTCGACGGTCTCCATCGCGAGGTAAGGGTTGATTGCGGAGGCGCCGAAGCCAATGAGTGTCGCCGCGTGGTGAACTTCGCGAACATCACCGGCTTCAACAACAATTCCGACCCGCATTCGCTTGTGCGCGCGAATGAGGTGATGATGAATGGCCGACACCAACAACAATGACGGAATCGGAGCTTTTTCTTGGTTGCTGTGACGGTCGCTCAGAATAAGGAACTGGACCCCGTCATCTACAGCCTCTTCTGCTTCGGTTGACAGTGCCTCAAGTCGCTCTGACAGCCCTGTTGCACCCTTGTTGACGGAGTACAAGCCAGAAAGTGTGTGAGTGGCCGGAGCTCCGTCGGCCTGGCGAAGGTGTCCAATCTTTGCCAATTCATCGTTGTCGATGATCGGAAATTCCAAAGTGACCTGATGCGCGTGGTCGGCGCCGTGCTCGAGGATGTTGCCCTCTGGTCCAAGACCCGTCGTCATCGAGGTCACAACCTGTTCCCGAATGGAGTCCAGAGGGGGGTTGGTGACCTGTGCGAACTGTTGGGCAAAGTAGTCAAAGAGCAACCGTGGACGCTTAGAAATTGCCGCGATCGGGGTGTCTGATCCCATTGCGCCAAGTGGCTCCGCGCCAGTTTGACCCATTGGGGTCAACAACACTCGAACTTCTTCCTCGGTGTACCCGAAGGTGCGCTGACGCCTGGTGATCGACGCAGGAGTCGCGATGATGTGTTCGCGCTCGGGAAGCTTCGTCAGGTGAATCTCAGCGTCTCGCACCCATTCGCCCCATGGCTGCATGTGCGCAAGCTCAGACTTCAGTTCATGATCTTCGATGATGCGACCTTGAACCGTGTCAGCAAGGAGCATCGAACCTGGGCGGAGACGCCCCTTGCGAACCACACTGGCCGGATCAACGTCGAGCACGCCGATTTCACTACCCAGGATGATGAGTCCGTCACTGGTGACGACGTAGCGTCCAGGGCGAAGCCCGTTTCGGTCAAGTGTGGCACCCACGAGTGCACCATCCGTGAATACCAGGGCGGCTGGGCCATCCCACGGTTCCATCATCCGCGAGTGGTACTGGTAGAAATCGCGAACCGCTGGATCCATGTCTGGCTGGTTTTCCCATGCTTCTGGAACCAGCATCATGATCGCGTGCGGCAATGAACGGCCGCCCAGTTCGAGCAACTCGACGACCTCATCGAGCGAGGCTGAGTCACTCGCGCCGTCGGTCACAATGGGGAACAGTGGCTTCAAGTCTCCGAGCAGCTCGGACTCAAGCTGCGACTGGCGGGCGCGCATCCAGTTACGGTTTGCGCGGATGGTGTTGATCTCACCGTTGTGGGCCAGCATTCGGAACGGCTGCGCCAGGGGCCACGACGGAAACGTGTTCGTCGAATAGCGGGAGTGAACGAGCGCCAGCGTTGACTCGAACCGCTCGTCTGACAGATCTGGGTAGAACGGTTCAAGCTGAAGAGTGGTGACCATTCCCTTATAGACCATGGTGCGAGCAGACAGGGACGGGAAATACACACCGTGCTCACGCTCGGCACGCTTTCGCACCCTGAACGTCACACGGTCGAGATCGATTCCAGTGCGTGAAAGCGAGGGATCCGCGACAAAGAGCTGCTCAAATACCGGCATCGTCTCTCGAGCGAGGTCACCAATTTCCTCCTCGCGGGTGGGCACCACGCGCCATCCGAGCACCTGGAGACCTTCCTCAGCGACAATGCTCTCGACGGCTGCTTTTTCACTGGAGCGCTCCCCTGCCTCTGCGCTGAGAAACGCCATTCCCACGGCGTAAGTGCCAGATCCAGGAAGGTCAAAGTCGACCAACTCGCGGAAGAAGCGGTCTGGGATTTGCGTGATGATTCCCGCACCATCACCGGTACCTGCGTCAGAACCGACCGCACCACGGTGTTCGAGGTTGCGAAGGGCGCGGAGGGCACCGTCAACGATGTCGTGGCCGGGAGTGCCGCGGAGGGTCGCGACCATGGCCAATCCACAGGCATCGCGCTCGTATTCAGCGTTGTATAGGCCTGTAGGTTCTGGGAACGCCGAATGGCGCTGGAAGGGACCCGGTTTAGTCATCTCACCGTCCTCACGTAATCGGTCAATGTGGGGACAACGTTGGCCCAGCTAACAGTGGAGCGGAATTCCGCCTGAAGTTATGACGACGCCTTCTTGGTACCGGCTCGACTGCTTGTGGCTGCCTTACCTTGCATGACGTCTGAGCGCTCAACTTGCTTCATTTCATCAAGCCAATAACGCTCCTCAGAGTCTAGCGCAACAGGGGGTTCCCACTCCCGTCCGGGCAGGTATGCCGATGGCTCAAGGCCCGGGTGGCGCTTCGCCTGATAAATGAAGACAACGACACCAATCACCACTGCGGCAACTGAAGCCCACTGGTTCGATCGGAGGCCGAAAATGACCTCCGCCACGTCCAGACGCAGCATTTCCAAGAAGAACCGGCCGATGCCGTACCAGACCAGGTAGAGCGCGAACACACGGCCCCACTGCAGCGACAGACGCCTACCGAGGGCAACGAGGACCATAGCGCCGAGGAAATTCCAGAACATCTCGTAGGCGAAGGTGGGGTGGAAGAGTGTGTCCACGGGCAAGCCCACAGGAATTGCACGGTTTCCAGGATCGATTTCTAATCCCCAGGGCAGATCGGTGGGCTGGCCGAAAAGCTCTTGGTTGAAATAGTTGCCGAGTCGTCCAACGCCCTGGGCTACCAACAAACCGGGTGCCAGCGCGTCCGCAAAGGTCCAGAAGCGAAGCCCGGCAATTCGCGTCGCGATGTATGCGCCGATACCACCCCCGACGAGCGCACCAAAGATTGCCAGTCCACCCTCCCAAACATAGAAAATACGGAGGAAGTCGGCACCGGGATAGAAGTAGTCCGCGGGGTGGGTGATCACGTGGAAAAGACGGCCCCCCAAGATGCCAAGCGGCACCGCCCACAACGCAAGATCAATCATCAACCAGGGTTCGACGCCACGGTTGGTCAGGCGGCGGTTAGTGATGATGACAGCCAGGCCAATTCCCAAAAGGATGAACAATGCATAGGCATTGATGCTCAAGTTGAGACCGAACCAATCGGCTCCAAGTGAGCGAATCCACGCTCCGATGTCCAGGGCGCGCCACTCTGCGGACGGACTGGGGATACTGGCAAAATCCATGACTGTTCGACTCCGATTCGAATTGAGGCGGCTCTAGGTTAACGCTGATGACTTAGTGGACAGTGACTAACGAGGCTGCTAGCTCGCGAAGAGCGGGCACTCCCCCGTCTCCCAAGGCACGCACCAGGGCTGTCCCGACAATGGCTCCGTCGGCATACTCCAAAACATTTCGCACGTGTTCGGCGCTCGATATGCCGACACCAACACAGACGTCGCGGGCACCGGCCTCACGCAGCCTGGTCACCAGAGAGTGTGCTGCTTGGTCAACGTCTTCGCGTGTGCCGGTAATACCCATGGTGGACACTGCGTAGACAAATCCCGACGAGTGTCTCGCCGTATTGGCAAGACGAGTCTCAGATGAGGAGGGTGCCGCGAGAAAGACCCTCTCTGCACCGAGTCGATCAGACACCTGCAACCACTCATCAGCCTCATCGGGGATGAGGTCAGGGGTGATGAGTCCAGTGGCGCCAGACTCCAGCAAATCATTAGTGAAACGCTCAACACCGTATTGCATCACGGGGTTCCAGTAGGTCATCACCGCAAGAGGAGTGTCATTACCCTGCGCGATTTCCCTAATGGCCGGGAATACGTCTTTGAGCTTGAAGCCGTTGGCAAGGGCGGTCTGGGTCGCTTGAGCGATCACCGGGCCATCCATCACAGGGTCTGAATAAGGAATTCCGAGCTCGAGAGCGTCGATACCAGCGTCAATCAGCGCGCGTGCCGCTTCAATTGAGGTCGCCACGTCGGGAAAGCCAAGCGGAAGATAACCAATTACCACTCCAGAGCCTGCATCGCGCTTCGAGGCAATGAGCTCACTTAAAGTGGGCCTACTCACCTGCGCCACCCATCAGCCCGAAGTAACGAGCAGCTGTCTCCATGTCTTTATCGCCACGACCACTCAACGACACCAGAATGCTCGCCTCAGGTCCTAGTTCCTTGCCGAGGCGCTCTGTGCCGGCCAGTGCGTGGGCTGTCTCAATAGCCGGGATGATGCCCTCGGAGTGGGAAAGGCGACGAAGTGCTTGCATCGCCTCGTCATCGGTCACCGCTTCGTATTCAGTACGCCCGATGGCCTGCAACCAGGCATGTTCCGGACCCACACCCGGGTAATCGAGACCTGCGGAGATGGAGTGTGATTCGATTGTCTGACCGTCTTCGTCCTGCAACACCATGGAGCGTGCCCCATGAAGCACACCCGGACGACCCCGCTCGAGCGTTGCCGCGTGAAGTGGTGTGTCGATGCCATCACCGCCTGCTTCATAACCCACGAGTCGAACATCCGCGTCGTCCAAGAAGGCGTGGAAGATACCCATCGCGTTTGAGCCTCCACCGATGCATGCAGTCACAGCGGTAGGCAGCGCGCCCGTCAGTTCGAGCATTTGCTCTCTGGCTTCGACTCCAATTACTGAATGGAAATCGCGGACCATGACGGGGAAAGGATGTGGACCGGCAACTGTGCCCAGCAGATAGTGGGTGTTTTCGACGTTTGCCACCCAGTCACGCATTGCATCGTTAATGGCGTCTTTGAGCGTCCGAGAGCCAGTCTTCACGGCAACAACGTCTGCACCCAGCAGACGCATACGAGCGACGTTGAGAGCCTGTCGCTCGGTATCTACTTCTCCCATGTAGACGAGGCACTCAAGCCCTAAGAGTGCTGCTGCAGTTGCCGTTGCAACGCCGTGTTGGCCTGCGCCGGTCTCGGCAATAAGACGCGTCTTACCAATACGCTTTGCCAGAAGAGCTTGGCCCAGGACGTTATTGATCTTGTGGCTACCGGTGTGGTTCAAATCCTCCCTCTTGAGGAAGATACGGGCGCCTCCGCAGTACTGCGAATAATTCTTAGCCTCGGTGATAATCGACGGCCGTCCCGTGTAGCTGCGGTGAAGCTCGAAGAGCTCTGCCTGGAAACTGGGGTCGTTTTTGGCCGCGGTGTAGGCAGCGTCAAGTTCATCAAGAGCAGCAATCAGCGATTCGGGGACAAAGCGCCCTCCGAACTCGCCGAAATAGGGGCCAGCTTCAGCACGAAGATTCGTCATATCGATAGGAATTCTTTCACGCGTTCCTCAGGGCTATCCCCAGTCACGAGAGCTTCGCCCACAAGAACGAGATCAGCGCCTTGATCACGGTATGCACCTACATCCTCAACAGTGACCACCGCAGATTCTGCGATAGCTACGGACTCAGATGGGATGAGGTGCCTGAGTCGACCAAAAAGGCCCTTATCCAGCTCGAAGGTCGCGAGATCGCGAGCATTTACCCCAATGACATCGGCTCCAAGAGCTACCGCTCTGAGAACCTCTTCCTCGCTGTGTGTTTCCACGAGAGCGGTCATTCCAAACGAGCGCACATCTGCGAGGAGAGAAGCTGCCAGTTCATCATCGAGGCTTGCCATGATGAGCAAGACCAAGTCCGCTCCGAACGCGCGTGCTTCAGCCACCTGGTAAGTGGTGGTGATGAAATCCTTCCGCAACACCGGAATCGACACTGCCTGTGCCACAGCTTCCAGGTCTTCGAGCGATCCGCCAAACTTTCGTGACTCGGTGAGCACGCTAATCGCTGTCGCACCACCTGCTTCGTAAGCCTGAGCGAGTGCGATGGGATCTGGAATCTCTGCGAGATGCCCCTTTGAGGGGCTCTTGCGCTTTATTTCTGCGAGCAGACCGTGTCCGAAGGGACGCTCGCGAAGAGTGGCATTGAGCTTTACGGGAGCCTGGTGGCTAATTCTCTGAAGGAGGTCCTCATAAGGGACGGTCTGGCTGCGTTGCTCAGCGTCGAGACGCGCTCCCTCTAGGAGGTCGGCAAGCACCTAGTGGCCCTTGGGCTGGTACTTCGGCCCTCTCACGCCATATCCCATGGCAGCAAGGATGGGACCGAGAAGAGCGCCAACAACAGTCACTGCCGCCGACACCCACACAAGGGTATACATGCCCACAAAGAAGAAAAGGGTTCCGGCAGAAAGACCAATCAACATCACGATGACAGCCGTCCATGCAGCAGGCGAATGTCCGTGTCCAGGGTCGATGTGGTCGCTCATGTTCTCCTCCAAAGGCTGTGTGTAGCGTCTAGTCTAACGGGCTGTCGGGTCGTCTCCGTGTGAGAGTCGGTCCCATATTTCACCGCTTGTTGCTGTGTCATCACGCTCGAACCTGGTTATTCGCTTCTTTGCAGATTGTGGCCAGATCATCCCTGCGGTTCCTGACGCAACCACTGCGATACATACGCCGGCTACGAGCGCCATGGCCACGGGGTGGGGCACGACGCTGAGATCGGCCAAGGAGACAACACCCTGGATCCCGACGACACGCTCGGCCTCGTGAAGTGCTGCATCCGTGGGTGAGATGCCCTGAACGAACCAGAACACGAGGGCGGTGAGGCCGAGGCCTGTTTGGAGGCCCGAAAACACTCGAACACTTCTCTCTCTGTTGAGCAGTGTTGCACCCCAGGCCGCTAACGCAGCGAACACCAGGCTGAGGCTCGCAGCCGAAAGCTCAGACCAAGTGAGGACCCCTGTTCCGCCTTGATCAATCGACACCGAATAGAGGGGCGATGCGAGGCTGAACAGTAGAAGCACGATGGCGATGATTGCGCCATACGTTCTCACTCGAGCCATGGCCCGCTTAAGCCTGATCTGCTTCGAGGGCGTTGGCAGCCAGGACCGCGCGAATCGGAGCAGCAGACTTATGGATGGTTTCCAGGTACTCACTCTCACTGACAGAATCAGCAACTATTCCGGCACCTGCTTGAACCGTGGCGACACCGTTTCTCATCCACACAGTACGAATGGCAATCGCCAAGTCGGTATCACCAGAATGGGAGAAGTATCCGACCACTCCCCCATAGACCCCTCGCCGATGCGGCTCAAGATCGTCAATGATTTCCAACGCACGTGGCTTGGGAGCGCCGCTGAGCGTCCCCGCTGGGAATGTCGCGCGAAACACATCCACAGGAGAAGCTCCCGGAGCAAGGTCGCCCTCAACACTGCTCACCAAGTGCATGATGTGGCTAAATCGCTCGATCTGCATGAACTCGGTGACTTCAACCGACCCTGAGCGACACACACGTGACAAGTCGTTTCTGGCGAGGTCTACGAGCATCAAGTGCTCCGCTTGCTCTTTTTGATCGGCGAGCAGTTCGTCGGCGATTGCTGCGTCGTGGTCTGGGTCAGTGCCGCGGGGCCTGGACCCTGCGATGGGGTGGGAATACACACGGTCGTTTCTTACCGTCACAAGCGCTTCTGGTGAGGAGCCCACGACATGGAACGGCACACCGTCGGGATCTCTCGACTCCAGAAGATACATATACGGACTGGGGTTGAGGGAGCGCAATACTCGATACACCTCGAGCGGGGTTGCACTCACGTCTAGGTCAAATCGTTGGGAGAGGACGACCTGGAAGACGTCACCGTCTTTGATGTGCACCTTCGCCTTGTCGACCATGTCGTAGAAGGCTGCTTGGTCCATGTTCGAGGGCACGTCAAGCTGCTCTGGATCATGACGGGTGGAGAGTGTGGACGCCGTGGGTTCACGAAGCAGCTGATGCATGGCATCGAGGCGTGCAATCGCATCGTCATAGTCGCTTTGGGTGACCTCATCGACACGGTGGACCAGTGCTATCAGGACAACCTCAGACGTGTGGTGGTCCAGCACCGCAAGGTCCTTAACAAGCGCCATCGACAACCTGGGGACAGCATGGACTGTCTCAGGCGGCTGGGGAAGGTCTTCTAGTTCACGTACTGCATCCCAGCCGATGTAGCCCACGAGGCCGCCGGCAAAGGGCGGCAAGCCGTCGGCGTGTGGAGTGTTCCAACGACTCGTCAATACTTCGAGAGCGTCGAGCGGCGCCTCTGGAATCGGGCCACCGAAGGCCTCAGTGTGATCCATGCCGAGCGCGTCCCACACGGCCACACCGTCAGCTTCGGTAAGCACTCCGTGGCTTGCCACTCCGATAAACGAATAACGTGACCATTTGCCCGCCTGATCTGCTGATTCCAAGAGGAACGACCCTGTGCCGTTGGTGAGCTTTCGGTAGAGCCCCATCGGGGTCTCACTGTCTGCAAAGAGCCTGCGGACTACCGCCGTCACAGCCTGTTTTTTGCCTGCTGAAAGAAATTGCTCAATCGAGGTGTCGGACATTAGTGCTCGGCCTCAAAACAGGTCTTCGAGCCGGTGTGACAGGCAGGACCAGTCTGCTCCACCTCAAGCAGCAGGGTGTCGCCATCACAATCAATCGACAACGACAGGGCGTGTTGAACGTTTCCGCTGGTGTCGCCTTTTCGCCAATACTCACCCCGAGAGCGTGAAAAATAGGTCACACGTCCCTCTGAAATTGTGCGCCTAATCGCCTCCTGGTCCATCCAGGCCATCATCAAGACTTCTTTAGTCGCACGCTCCTGGACAATGACAGGGACGAGACCTTGGTCGTTGAAACGCACATCCGTGTCGACGTTTCCCCGTACTTCAACGTTCGCTGTCATCGCACCACCACCCCCGATTTCGCCAATTCTTCCTTAACTTGGGCGATTGTGAACTTCTTGGTGTGGAAGACCGATGCTGCCAAGACAGCATCCGCTCCCGCGTGCACCGCCGGAGCGAAGTGCTCCAACTCCCCTGCACCGCCAGAGGCGATCATTGGAACGTCAGCCACGTCGCGCACTGCGGCAATGAGTTCCAGGTCGAAGCCATTCTTTGTACCGTCGGCGTCGATCGAGTTCAACAAAATCTCGCCGGCCCCACGCTGGGTAACTTCTCGCGCCCAGTCGAGGGCGTCAATGTCAGTGGCCTTGCGGCCACCGTGAGTAGTCACCACGAACCCGGAAGGAGTGTTGTCCGCGCGCTTTACATCGAGAGAGAGAACAAGCACCTGGTCGCCGAAGTGGCGAGCAATCTGATCGATCAGGTCCGGATTGTTGATTGCAGCGGAATTGACGCTCACTTTGTCTGCTCCAGAGTGAAGAAGCTCGGCAACGTCCTCAACACTTCGTACGCCACCTCCAACGGTGAGCGGAATAAAGAGCGTTTCGGCAGTGCGACGCACGACATCAAACGTGGTGTCGCGTCCTTCTACAGTGGCCGTAACGTCCAGAAAGGTAACCTCGTCGGCGCCTTGGGCGCCATAAAGCGTTGCAAGCTCGACCGGGTCACCCTGGTCCTCCAGGTCCAGGAAGTTGACACCCTTAACCACCCGACCTGAATCAACATCCAGGCACGGGATGACGCGGACTGCGAGGGACACTAAATCCTGGCCGCGTGAATAGACGACACCAGGATGGCCCTGGCGCCGAGGGCGTAGAGCTTGTCCATGACCTCGTGCTGGTCGCCACGAGGGACCATCGCCCGCACCGCAACCCACTCAGCATCCTGCAATGGCGACACGGTGGGTGATTCGAGGCCTGGCGAAATAGCTGTCGCCTGCTCAAGAAGATTGGCGGGTAAGTCGTAGTCCATCAATACGTATTGGCGCGCGACCAGAACACCCTGAAGCCTCTGGATGACAGTCTCGAGGCCAGACGGATTTTCTCTGCCTGAAATCAAGACTGCTTCTGATTCAAGGATCACGGGTCCAAAGATGGACAGTCCCTGAGCTGCCAGCGTGCGACCGGTTGACACGACGTCTGCAACGGCGTCTGCGACTCCGAGCTTGACCGCCGACTCGACTGCTCCATCGAGGCGAACGATAGACGCCTCTACCCCGCGCTCTTTCAAGAATGAGTCGACCAACGTCTCATAGCTGGTCGCGACACGCTTACCAGCTAGCTGCGCGATGTCATCGATGGCTTCTGGGGCCGCGAAGCGAAAGGTCGAGTAGCCGAAATCGAGCGCACAGACTTCACGAGCGGGCGAAGTCGAATCGAGCAAGAGGTCACGCCCGGTAATACCAATGTCGAGCGCTCCAGATCCCACATACGTCGCGATGTCACGCGGACGCAGGTAATAGAACTCGACATTGTTTCGCTCATCAGGCACCACAAGGGCGCGCGGGTCAACCCGGCCTTTGTAACCAGCTTCGACCAACATTTCGACAGCTGACTCCGAGAGCGTGCCCTTATTCGGGACTGCAATGCGGAGTGGAACTTGTTCACTCATAGTGCGCGGTATACGTCTTCCAGTTTGATATCGCGGGCCAACATCATGACCTGCAGGTGGTACAGCAGTTGAGAAATCTCAACTGCGAGCTCTTCCTTAGACTCGTGCTCAGCTGCCATCCAGACCTCAGCTGCCTCTTCCACGATCTTCTTACCGATGGTGTGTACGCCGGCCTCTAATAGCTCTGCCGTGCGTGAGCCTTCGGGCCTGGCAGAACTGCTCGCTACTAATTCGCGGTAGAGCTCATCAAAACTTTTCACCTGCCCAGGTTACCGGGCAGGACGACCCTCGTGAGTTGACTTAGGCGATGCCCACCAGGTCAATCACGAAAATGAGGGTCTTGCCAGAGAGTGGGTGTCCTCCGCCAGCAGGCCCATATGCCAAATGCGGTGGGCATACGAGCTTGCGACGGCCGCCCACCTTCATGCCGGGAATACCCAGCTGCCAGCCAGCGATGAGGTTACTCAGCGGGAACGTGATGGTTTGACCGCGAGACCACGAGCTGTCGAATTCCTCACCGGAATCAAATTCCACGCCCAAGTAGTGAACCTCAACGGTCGCTCCCTTAGGAGCTTCTTCTCCGTCTCCGACAATCATGTCTTCGACCTCGAGGGCATCGGGTGCAGCACCCATTGGGGCGTCGATTTCTGGCTTGTCCATATTTCTCCTTAGTTCGTAGGTCATGCCTATTCAGCTGCGACACGCAATGCTGAAATCGCTTCTTGAGGGCTCATGCCCGCCGCGTAGACGCTCGACCCTGCGACGAAGGTGTTTGCGCCAGCGGCTGCTGCTTGCCCAATTGTGTCGACGGAGACTCCCCCGTCTACTTGAATCCACAGTTCTTTCCCGAGGTGTTCGGCCTGTGCCCTCACCGCGGTCACTTTGTCCAATACCTCCGGCATGAACGCTTGACCGCCAAAGCCTGGCTCGACAGTCATGATTAAGACTTGCTCCACGCTCTCCACGAGAGCCAGGTACGGCTCGATGGGGGTGCCAGGTTTGACGGAAATGCCTGCTTTTGCGCCTGCGGAATGAATTGCATCGATCACACGCTTTGGATTATCCGTGGCCTCCACGTGGAACGTCACGCAGTCCGCCCCAGTCCGTGCGTAATCAGGCGCCCACCGCTCTGGATTGTCGATCATGAGGTGCACATCTAAAGGGATGGGCGACGTGTCTTGGATACGCGAAACCATTTGGACGCCGAAAGTGAGGTTCGGGACAAAATGGTTGTCCATTACGTCAACGTGAACAGCGTCAGCAGAGGAAATGAGCTGCAGGTCGCGCTCCATGTTGGCAAAGTCAGCAGACAACACGCTGGGGTTGATCCTGGCTTTCACGGGTTAAGACTATCGTCGCGCTTTCTTACCGCCTGGATAAACATCGCGTCAGTGTTGTGTCGGTGGGGCCATAGCTGGACCGCTGTGCCGACCGCACAGTCGGGAACAGGCGTGCGCACGACGGCGTCGAGAAGAGCGGGTGTATCGAGAGCCTCTACATCGGCGTGGCCCTCGAGCGCCCAGGAAATGATGTCTGTTGTTTCCTCGACCACCGGTGAGCAGGTCACGTAAACCAGCTCACCTCCTGGACGCAGAGCGTCGAGACAGGCGCTCAGGAGCTGTTTCTGTGTCGCGTTCAACGCAGCGAGGTCTGCAGGGCTCTTGGTCCAGCGCGCTTCGGGCCGACGCCTCAGCGCACCAAGACCGAGACACGGCGCATCGAGGAGGATGCGATCGAACGACTCCCCACCTGAGAGGAAGTCAACAACGCTGGTGGCGTGAACACTCACCACATCTCCTGGGAGTGCCGAGACCGATTGCCTCACGAGATCAGCTCTGTGCGGCTGAATCTCCGTTGCCACAACAGTGGCTCCGGCATTCAAAGCCTCCGCCGCCAGTACTGCAGTCTTACCTCCTGGGCCACTGCACGCGTCCAGGACGAGATCCTCGGCATCTAGGGGGATTCCTCGGCTTGCGATCAACGCAGCAAGCTGAGATCCCTCATCTTGGATGCGCGCTGTTCCTGATGCGATGCCCGGGTCATTGCGTGGATCGCCCGAGAGATACACCCCAAGGGGCGAGAAAGGAGTTCGGGTGTCTTCAGTGGTGATTTCCGCCATGCCGGGCAACACAGTGGCGGTCACTGAGGCGGGAATGTTGTGCGACTCGAGTAGGAGCTCAAGCTCACCATGTGCACCTTCACGAGCAAGTGCTTTGTGGAGCTTCTCCACCACCCACGCCGGATGTGCACACCGAGCGCCCAACGACGCGAAGTGGTCGGACTCGAGAGCCGTAATTTCGCTCAGCCAGTCTTCTCTGGACTTTTCAGATACCCGCCGAAGGATGGCGTTCACAAGCCCCTTCGCTCGAGCCTTTCCAATATCGGACACCAGCGTCACACTCTCACTGACGGAAGCATGGTGAGGGGTAGAAAGATAAAGAACTTGGTAGGCGCCTAGGATCAGTACCCATCTAATTGCTGGTTCAAGCGACGCCATTTTCTTGCCACCCGCGAACTCAACAATTCGCTCTAACTGGCCACTCATCCGAAGCGCCCCATAGGCCAGTTCAGTCGCAAAGCGACGATCTTGCTCCGATAGCCCGCTATTTCTCAGCAGTCGTGGCCACACGATGTTGGCATAGGCCCCATCTTGATAGACCGCCTTTAACAGTTCGAAGGCAACAGAGCGCGCGGATCGTTTAGGACTCAAAACTCACACCCGCACCTGCGCCTCTCAACCAGTCATTTGCCGACATCTCGCTTCGTCCCGCGGGAACGACACGGTCGAGCACTATTGCCCCATCCTGTGTACCCACGCAGACCTTTCCTGCGAACACGGCAATTTCCCCCGGAGCTAGATCGTGCGATTCCAGACTCGGGAACGCCCGCAAAATCGAGATCGACTGACCTGTGCCCCTCACGATGGTGTGCGCACCGGGCTCCGGGGTGACCGCTCGGATTAAACGGTCTACCTCAATCGTTGGACTGTGCCAGTTGATTTGGCCTTGCGCGCGTGCGATTTTCGGGGCCTGAGTGGGCTCACCCACTTGGTCAACAAGGTGAAGAGAGTCAATTTGGGTCAACGCCTCAACAAGCTGTTCAGCGCCACGCTCAGACATCTTCTCTAACTGGGCACCCGCATTATCAAAGGCATGTGGTTGGAATACCTCTTGGCTCACAATCGGGCCTGTGTCCAACCCTTGGTCCATCTGGAAGATCGTGATGCCAGTTTGTTCATCACCGTGAAGAATGCTGTGTTGCACAGGGGTGGCACCTCTCCAGCGAGGCAATAGGGAAAAGTGAATATTCCACCAGCCTCGTGTCGGAATTCCGAGACTCTCTTCATCGATGAGCCGGCCGTAGGCAACAGCTACTGCTAAATCAGGAGCCGTTTCCCGCAATGCTTGTGCCAGCTCCTCCTTCGAATGTGGGGTGAACACCGGGATTCCCCACTCGGTGGCAGCCTGCACCACAGGCGTTTCGGTAAGCACTTTCTTTCGACCTATGGGTCGTGCGGGCTGGCTGAACACGGCCACCACATCGAAGCCGTTATCCCGCAGCGCTCTAAGGGGAGTAACGGCAATAGCCGGGCTTCCCGCGTAAACAATCCGCATCAGTCGAGACTACTGAGCGTCAAGCCCGAAATCATCGAGTGCGCTCTGCGCGTCAAAGCTCACCTTCATTCGGGAGCTTCCCTTCTTGCGCGCAACAGACTGAGCAACCACCACAGCTCTAAGTTCTCTTGCCAACGACGGTGCCTCTTGGTAGCTAGAGGTCAAAATCACACGGCTGGAAAGACCAGGTCCTGATACTGGACCGAGTACTGACACACCAGGCGTCTTGTTGGCAACGACAGTGAGAACTTTCTCCATCGTGGCCGCGTCAGCCTCAACCACAGCCAACTTGGACGACGGTGGGAGGTTCAACTCTTGGCGATGAGTGAGCTCTCTGCCGAGAAGGTCCTGGTACATCCCCGACGCAAAAGATGACACGACCCGACCGTCAATGTCGGTGATGTAGGCCTGTGCGTCGCTGCGCAACAAAGACAATGCCCACTCCCAGCCTTCGATCGTCTCTGTCATGGCGTTGAGCGAAGGGCGTTGAAGCATCGATTGCCCATCGAGCAGTAGGACGGCCGCGTATCCTCCGTCAGCTACAGGCTCCGCTGCCCTGGTTGCCACGACCAACGCTGGAGCGTTGGACACACTGGTAATCGGATGATCGCCATCGGCCTGGATGACGCGTGCACCCGGGAATGCTTTGCCCAATTCGCTGATTGTGCGCCCCACCCCATAGCCAATAGGCCGATGTGACGTTGCTTTGCAGGCACTACACGACCATGTGGTGGCCATTTCACCGCACCAGCCACACTGTCCGCTCAAGCGGCCCTTTCGAGCCACAAGCGGCCCGTCACATCGAGTGCAGCGAGCCCGATCGCCACATTCTGAGCAGGCGAGTCCTGGTGAATAGCCTGAACGAAACACCTGAACCAGGACCGGGCCAGCACGCAAGGCGTCTCGGATGGCCGTGTACGCCATCGATGGAATCCGAGCCTGCCCAGCACCCTGTTCTGAGTTGAGAGCCAACGACGTCGGGATCACTCTCGGTCG
>CAYXEM010000004.1:0-20429 GCA_964464045.1 uncultured Microbacteriaceae bacterium
TCTCCGATTAAGTCGGTGCTCACTTCAACCCTGCGCGGAAGTGAAAACACCCGGGCGACACCGTCTTTGACAAGTCGAAGGCGCACCTCGCTTGGACCAGGGTGGCGCTCGAGCGCTTCGTCAAAGCGCTGAAGAACATCTGCTGTCGCGAAAGTCTCGGGGACGGTGAAGGTAAGAGGACCATCGGAGCTAGCTGCCGTTGACGCCTGGAGGTTCAGAACCTGTACCTGTTGCGCGTGCATGGTGACTTCATCGTCTCGACGTTGGACGCGACCCCGCACGGAGACGATGCCATCTGGCTGCATCGAGCCTTGGTTTTCTTGATACGACTTACCCAAAAGCAAGATTGATAGCTCGCCGCTGAAGTCTTCCAGGGTGGCCTGGGCATAAGGGTTTCCGCTGTTTCTAGCCACACGGTGATTGATTGACCCCACGAGACCGGCGACTTGAACCACGGCGCCGTCTTCTAAGTCTGATTCGAGAAGCTGCGCCACGGTCATGTCAGCGTGCTGGCTGAGACCAATTTCCATTCCAGAAAGAGGGTGGTCCGATACATAGAGACCAAGCATTTCCCGCTCAAAGGCGAGTAGTTCACGCTTTGACCATTCGGGAAGATTAATGATTTTGGGGGCAGGAGCTTCGCCAGAGTCTTCAAACAGCGAATCAAAGTCAAAGCCCACATCGCCGCGCTCTTCGGCGCGTTTCTCCCCCACAGCCTGGTCGACTACCGACTCGTGAATTTCCGCCAACGAGCGCCTCGTGTTGCCCAGTAGATCGAAAGCTCCTGCTTTGATCAGCGATTCGACCGTTCGACGGTTCAGTGCTTGGGCGGGAACCTTCTTCACAAAATCGTGGAAGTCAGTAAACTCGCCCTTCGACTCGCGCGCTTCCCGTATGTGCTCAACGACTTGGAGGCCGACGTTTCGCACCGCGCCCAGACCAAAGCGAATACTCTCCCCCACCGCGGCAAAAGAGGCTTGCGAGGTGTTGACATCGGGCGGCAACACATCAATTTTCATCCGACGACATTCGTTGAGATAGATCGCCGACTTGTCTTTGTCATCGCTCACACTGGTCAACAGTGCGGCCATGTATTCCGCGGGGTAGTGGGCCTTGAGATAGCCCGTCCAATAGGACACGAGGCCGTAGGCGGCCGAGTGCGCCTTGTTGAAGGCGTAATCCGAGAAGGGCACCAGAATTTCCCACAGAGTCGTGATCGCGGCGTCGGAATAGCCATTGCCGCGCATTCCCGACTGGAAACCTTCGAACTGATAATCCAGCTCTTCTTTCTTCTTTTTACCCATCGCGCGACGCAACAGGTCTGCTTGAGCCAGTGAATACCCGGCGAGCTTCCGGGCAATCTCCATCACCTGCTCTTGGTACACGATCAGACCATAGGTCTCACCCAGGATGTCGTCGAGTGCGTCGGCGAGTTCTGGGTGAAGCGGGGTGATTGCTTGGGCGCCGTTTTTACGCAGCGCGTAGTTGGTGTGGGAATCGGCACCCATAGGCCCTGGTCGATACAAGGCCAGTACAGCCGAAATATCTTCAAAGCGCTCAGGTCGAAGCAGTTTCAACAGGCTTCGCATCGGACCGCCATCTAGCTGAAAAACTCCGAGCGTGTCGCCACGAGACAACAGTTCGTAGGTGGCCTGGTCGTCAAGTTCTAACTCTTCGAGAACCGGCCGCTCCCCACGGCTTTCTTCAATGTTGTCCAGCGCATCGTCGATGATGGTGAGGTTGCGAAGGGCCAAGAAGTCCATCTTGACCAACCCCAGCGACTCCGCTGTGGGGAAGTCGAACTGGGTGACGATTTGTCCATCTTGTTCCCGCTTCATAATCGGGATGATGTCCATCAGTGGAGCACTCGACATGATCACACCCGCGGCGTGGACACCCCACTGGCGCTTGAGGTTTTCTAGCCCTCGAGCTACCTCGAACACTTTCTTCGCGTCCTGGTCGGCATCGAGAAGTGCTCGGAAATCGCCGGCCTCTTTGTAGCGCTCGTGAGACTTGTCCAGGATTCCACCCAGAGGAATGTCTTTACCCATGACCGATGGGGGCATCGCCTTGGTGAGCTTCTCCCCCATACCAAAGGGGTAGCCAAGAACTCGCGAGGCGTCTTTGAGGGCCTGTTTGGCCTTGATTGTTCCAAAGGTCACAATCTGGGCCACGCGGTCGTCGCCGTATTTCTCGGTGACGTAGCGGATGACTTCGCCACGACGACGCTCGTCAAAGTCCACATCGAAGTCGGGCATGGACACACGATCGGGGTTGAGGAAGCGCTCGAAAATCAGACCGTGCACAATGGGGTCCAATTCGGTGATCTTCATGGCGTAGGCGGCCATCGAACCGGCACCCGACCCACGGCCTGGACCCACGCGGATGCCATTGTTTTTGGCCCAGTTGATGAAGTCGGCAACGACGAGGAAGTAGCTGGAGAAGCCCATTTGGGTGATCACGCCGATTTCATACTCGGCGCGCTCACGAACATCGTCGGAAATTCCGTCGGGGTAGCGCTCCGCAAGGCCTGCTTCCACCTCGCGGCGGAAGGCCTGATCCACAGTGTCGCCTTCTTCTACGGGGTAGTCAGGCATGTAGTTTGCGGACTCATCAAATTCCACCGACACGCGCTCAGCAATGAGCAGGGTGTTGTCTGCTGCTCCGGGGAAGTCGCTAAAGAGGTCCCGCATTTCAGCGGCGGTCTTGATGTAAAAGTCTTGCGAGTCAAACTTGAAGCGCTTCGGGTCATCCAAGGTCGACCCCGATTGCACACACAACAGCGCTTCGTGGGCGGTGGCGTCTGCGGCGTGTGTGTAGTGGGAATCGTTGGTGCCAATTAAGGGAAGGCCCAACTCTTCAGCGAGTTTCTTCAGGTCTCCCAAGACACGCTTTTCCAGCGGGAGCCCGTGGTCCATTACCTCGACGAAATAGTTATCTTTGCCAAAGAGATCGCGCATCTGCCCCGCTACGCGCACGGCCTCGTCATACTGGCCAAGTCGAAGCCTGGTTTGCACCTCACCGCTTGGGCACCCAGTCGTTGCAATGACGCCCTCGTGGAAGTTCTCCAGCAATTCCAGGTCCATGCGCGGTTTGAAGTAGTAACCCTCGATAGAGGCCAGGGACGCCAACCGGAACAGGTTGTGCATACCGGTGGTGTTTTCTGCCCACATCGTCAGGTGGGTATAGGCGCCACCACCCGAGACGTCGTCTTCACCTCCACCGGCGTAATTCACGCGCGATTTATCGGTGCGGTGAGTTCCTGGGGTGAGGTACCCCTCCATCCCGATGATGGGATTAACCCCCGCGTCACGAGCCTTTTTCCAAAACTCGTAGGCGCCAAACATGTTGCCGTGGTCGGTCATTGCCACAGCTGGCATGTCTTGGCGGGCAACCTCAGTGACAAGCTCTGAAATACGCGCGGCACCATCGAGCATTGAATACTCGGTGTGCACGTGTAAATGCGCGAAATTATCAGTCACTTGGTCTCCGAAAAACTCTCAGCCCCCAGAGTATTGGGCAGCGTGGTATCCCTTACTCGCCACACCGAAATTACTCGGGGTTTAACAGCTCGAGGGCCCGCTTCAAGTCCTCGGGGTAGTCACTGGTGAAGCTCACCTGTTCGCCAGAACCCGGGTGAATAAAGCTCAGCGAGACCGCGTGGAGCCATTGGCGAGACAGTTTGAGCTTCGCCGCGAAGGTGGGATCAGCTCCATAGAGCGTGTCCCCCACGAGTGGGTGGCGCTCTGCCTGGAAGTGCACTCGAATCTGGTGGGTTCGGCCGGTCTCTAGGTGAACCTCGACCAAGGTTGCTCCGGGGAACACTTCCAACGTGTCGTAGTGGGTGATCGAGTGCCGCCCGTGGCTGACAACAGCGAATTTCCAGGACGAGCTGGGGTGGCGCCCAATTGGCGCGTCGATTGTTCCCGATGACGGCGAGGGGTAGCCCTGAACTAGTGCGTGATAGACCTTATCGACTTCGCGCTCACGGAAGGCTCGCTTAAGCCCGCTGTACGCGCGGTCGCTCGCGGCAACCACCATCACGCCTGAAGTACCCACATCGAGACGGTGCACCACGCCTGGTCGCTCCTCAACGCCGAGGCCCGGAAGCTTGTAGCCCTCCTCAGTCAGCCAGCCGATGACATCGGGGCCTTCCCAACTTGGAGCAGGGTGAACCGTGACGCCCACGGGTTTATCAATCACGATGATGTCTTCATCGCTGTAGAGCACAGTGATCGGCGGAATATCGCCTGGTTCGATCGTGGGAACTTCCTCGACTCGTTGATCGACCACAAATCGGTTGCCAGATACCGCCTTGTGCGACTTTTTAACCGGTGTGCCCTTGAGCGTGATGGCACCCTGAGAGATCAACTCTGCAACGCGTGCACGCGATAGTCCGGTGAGTTGGGCGATGACGTGGTCAACACGCTCCCCCGCAAGTTCTGGGGGAACAAAAACGGAGTTAGACCGCTCAGACGATTCGTCTGCTCCTGGCTGATCCAACGACGCTTAGTCGGATTCGGTTTCGGCAAACGGTCCGGTCGGAGTGACATCGATCGAGCCGGTCTCCTGAACAGGAAGCGACCCCGTCGTTGACGGAGCAACTGGAGTGCTTGGAGCTGGCGCTGATTCGATTCCGGCGTTGTCCAAGGTGCTCAGCTGCCCTTCGATGAAGCCGCGGAGGCTCTGGCGGTAATCGCGCTCGAATTCACGAAGAGCGTCCACTTTGGCTTCGAGTTTCTTCTGGGTCGCCTGGTATTCGGCGGAGCGCTTCTGGTGCTCGGCCTCTGCCTCTGCGACGATGCGGGCTGCCTGCGAGTGACCTTCAGCGATGAGCTCATCGCGCTTTTGGATTCCTTCGCGGACGTGTTCTTCGTGGAGCCTGCGGGCAAGCTGCAACAAGTTGGTGGTCCCCTCAGCGTCGATGGGGTCATCGAGGCTAGTGGTGCTCACAGGTGCTGCCGGAGCAGCAGTGGCTCCCGAACGCTGAAGTTCGGCAATACGGGCCTCGGCCGCCTGGAGTTCATTTTTGAGCTGAGTGTTTTCCTCAGCGACGCGACGCATCTCGACAACAACTTCGTCTAAAAAGTCATCAACTTCGTCCTGGTCATATCCCTCGCGGAATTTGGTGGACTGAAAACGCTTGTTGACGATGTCTTCAGGTGTTAAAGCCATGTTTCAGTGATCTCCTGAGCTTGTCGAGCCGTCAATTTCCACGTGCACTCTATGCAATGCGGACCAATGTGGGTAAGCCTACTCGCGATTGGCTGTGGATGTGACTATCGGTAGCTGCCGACGATTCCCATCACCATCAGTGTGGCAATCATGAGCAAGCTCCAGCCCAGATCAATCGCCGCAGCGCCCAGGCGAAGCGGCGGAATAATCCGACGCACCGTGCGCAGTGGCTTATCCGTGAGGGAATAGGCGGCCTCAGCGGCAATCAGCACTACTCCCTTGGGGCGCCACGAGCGCGAAAAAACCTGCACCCAATCAAGAATGAAGCGCACCCACATGGCGATAAAAAAGACATACAGCGCTGCATACAACGCCCACGCGATTACTGACATCGCAACCAATTATTCCGGGAAAACACCCGGATGACTAGTCGAGCAGCTCGTCGGTGTCACTGTCGTCAGCATCGCCCGAAACCTGGACGTGTGACGGCGAGAGCAGGAACACCTTGGGGGTAACCCGCTCGATGTGGCCGTATAGGCCCTGGGTAAGTCCGCTTGCGAAGTCCACCATGCGGCGCGCTTCGGTCTCGCTCATCTGGGTGAGGTTCATCACAACAGGAATTCCGTCGCGGAAGGTCTCGGCGATGAGCTTTGCGTCTTCGTACTTCTTAGGGTGAACGGTGAGAATTTCGTTCACCTCGGACGAGTTGTGGCGACCACGACGCAGCGGGGTCACAGTGGCACGGGGAGCCGGAGCGGCCTGTGCGGAACGGGGTTCGAAGTCCTCAGATGCGGACTCTTCAGCGAGTCCCAAGAACTCGAGGGTCTTGCGCAATGGGTTTGCCATGGTGAAGCCTTTCTTCCGTTTCCGGTGCCTTCAGATTAAGCGGGATAGGGGCGTTTTCCGGTGATTGCGGTGCCGATTCGCAGGTGTGTCGCGCCCGCAGCAATCGCGGGCGCGAAGTCTCCCGACATCCCCATCGACAAGTCCGTTGCCTCCGGCGCAATCGCCAATAGTGTGGGCTGGATTGCCCGCACTCGCTCAAAGGCTCGGGTGGGGTCCTCACCCTGGGGTGCCACAGCCATCAAGCCCCGAAGGCTCAGGTGAGGAATGGCCACCACTGCTTCGGCAAGCTCGGCCAAATCAGCAGGTGCTACTCCCCCACGGCCTGGATCATCGGTGAGGTTGAGCTCAATGAAGACGTCGACGCCATGGTCGAGTTGGCTAAATTTCTTCACCAGACTCAGCCGATCGACCGAATGGATCACGCGCGAATACTCGGCGACCGCAAGGGCCTTATTGGACTGGAGTTGGCCGACAAAATGCCAGGTGAGGCCTAAGTCTTCGAGCTCGGCGTGTTTTGGCCCTGCTTCTTGGTGGCGCGATTCCCCCACATCCCGCACACCCAGCTCATACAGGTCGCGCACAAGCGATGCCGGGTGAAACTTCGTCACCACAATCGTGGTGATGTCCTCGACACGTCGCCCGGCATTACGCGCAGCCTGAGCAATCTCGTCTGTGACGAGCCGGTAGCGCTCCGCGAGAGCGTGATCCACGGGTTTAGCGGAGGAAATCAGGAACGTCGAGTTCCTGATCGTCTCCCATTTCTGAGGCGAACAACGGGGCTTCCTCTGGCTCTGCTTCAGCGACAACGGGAGCCTCCGTGGTTGCCTCAGACAGCCAGGCTGGAGTCTCGTCTGTTGCATCGAGAGATTCTGCAGGCTCTTCGGTGGGCCACGCCGCAGGAACAGGCTTGGCCTGGGTCGCGGGGTCAAACCCTGCAGCAATGACCGTCACGCGAACCTCGTCACCGAGCGAATCGTCAATGACGGCTCCGAAGATGATGTTGGCGTCGGGGTGGACGGCCTCTTCCACGAGCTTCGCCGCATCGTTGATTTCGTAGAGACCAAGGTTTGATCCACCTTGAATGGACATCAACACACCCTGTGCGCCCTCGATACTGGTTTCCAGCAGTGGCGATGCAATCGCGAGCTCTGCGGCCTTAATCGCCCGGTCGGCGCCCCGGGACGAGCCAATACCCATCAAGGCGCTACCGGCGTCTTGCATGACAGACTTCACGTCGGCAAAGTCAAGGTTGATCAGCCCTGGGGTCGTGATCAAGTCGGTGATTCCTTGGACACCCGCGAGCAGGATGTGATCGGCCGTTTCGAAGGCCTGAATCATGCTGATGGTGCGATCGCCGATTTCGAGGAGGCGGTCGTTGGGAACAACGATCAGGGTGTCAACTTCTTCTCGAAGAGCCGCAACGCCTTCTTCGGCCTGACCCTGACGGCGCTTTCCTTCAAAGCTAAATGGCTTGGTGACGATACCGACTGTCAGAGCACCCACCGACTTTGCGATGCGGGCAACGACCGGTGCGCCACCTGTTCCCGTTCCCCCACCTTCACCGGCAGTCACAAAGACCATGTCGGCACCAGCAAGGGCCTGTTCAATTTCTTCGGCGTGGTCTTCGGCAGCGCGACGACCGATCTCGGGGTCGGCTCCTGCGCCAAGACCACGAGTAAGTTCACGTCCAACATCGAGCTTGACATCGGCATCCGACATCAAGAGCGCTTGTGCGTCGGTGTTCACCGCAATGAACTCCACGCCTTTTAATCCGCGCTCGATCATTCGGTTGACAGCGTTGACACCGCCCCCGCCGACTCCGACGACTTTGATTACTGCCAGGTAGTTGTGGTGTCCCGTCACCAGGGCCCCTCTCCTTAACCTTCAACCTCTACTTGAGGATGAGAGTTTTCCTCACTTTTGGACAGTGCTCACGCTACGGCGAAGTACCCCCAGCCTCCGGGAGGCGGGCGGGCGTGTCGAGCTGAGTGAGCTAACTAGTTGGCGTCTCGAATGACGACTGTTTCCGGGGTCGACAAGTCGATGAGCTTTGCTCCCCCACTTCCGGCCGCTTGAAGTGCCGCAGGAAGCGCCCGTGCCTTTTGTGCAGAGAACTCGCTACTTCCCCACAGAACCTGGTGGTTCGAATCGCGCAACGTAAACGCGACCGTGTCCGTGCTCGTCGCCGTGATTTGTTCAATACGTCGCAAGACATCTGAAGGAATTGCCGCGAGGGCGCTCACGATCGCTTGGAACCCCTTTGATTCGGCGTTGGGGGCAATTCCGACCAGAGGGAACTCACTGGGTCGAATCGTGTCACTCCACAACACCACGCCCGCTTGGTCCACCACGTCAAACCCTGTCGGAGTGGACACCACGGCGAGTGGAGTTCGCTCGGTAATGCTGACGGCCAGGGTGCCAGGCAGCTCAACCCGGGTGTCGACCGACTGGATCAAAGCGACATCGGCAAGCTCTCTGGCAACATCCGCCGCACTAATGCGAGCAAGCGGCAATCCCGCCAGCGGCTGAAGTTGCTCCACTACCTCGGCGTTGGTGAGCCTATTCACACCCTCAACACGAATTGTGCGAAGTGACATGATCGGCGACGTAGTCAAGATGATTACCAAGATCACCAACGCGACCACGCTGCCCACCCCGATTGTCCAGTTGAGTCGACGCTGCCTGGTCGTCACCGTGAAACGGCGATATTCCCTACGCTCTGCCTTCTTACGCTCCCTGGTGGCCTTCTTGGCTGCTGCGGCAGCCGAACGCGAAGCAGATTGCTTCTTCGGGGCCTTCTTTTTCGTGGTGGGCGGAGCAGCGGTCGCGCCGAAGCCAGAGGGTCTACTGGGTGTCGCCATATGTCTCAGTCATTTTCTGAAGCAACCTGGGCACGATTTGATACAAATCTCCTGTGCTCATTGTCAAGATCACATCGCCTGGCTGTGCCTTGGCCACTGCGAGCTCGACGGCTTTATCCCAATCGGGCTCATAGTCGTATGAGGTGCCAGGGGCCAACCGATCCAAGATCATCGTCGTGGTGACACCCTCTATAGGGTCTTCTCTCGAGCCAAAGATGTCGAGGAAAATGGTGTGATCACTGCCCACGCTGAAGGCCTCAGCCAGCTCGGCTGCCATCAGTTGTGTCCTCGAATACAGATGAGGCTGGAACATGGTGATCACGGTTCCCTCACCGGCGACGTGTTGGGCAATTTCGAGGGCGGTGGCCACTTCGGTGGGATGGTGGGCGTGATCATCAAATACGCGCACCCCCCCGATTTCTCCGTGGAATTGGAATCGGCGATCCGCTCCGCGGAAACCACTCACACCCCGTGCCGCGTCGTCCAGTGAGAATCCGGCTGCCACCATCGAGGCGACAACCCCTGCTGCGTTTAAAGCATTGAG
Source organism: uncultured Microbacteriaceae bacterium (assembly GCA_964464045.1). Taxonomy (GTDB): domain Bacteria; phylum Actinomycetota; class Actinomycetes; order Actinomycetales; family Microbacteriaceae; genus Pontimonas. The sequence goes on from CAYXEM010000004.1 coordinate 9,427, forward strand.
GCGACCAGGAACAGCAAGCTCAAAGGTGGCCTCCGTTCCTTGGTACGACACGGTTCCTCGCGCAGTGGGCGCGGCCTGGACGTTACTGAGCACCAAATCAGCATCTACTGACGTGCCATAGGTCAGGGGTGCTGTATCTGCTACCCGCGCGGCGATGTCCCTCGCGCCCACATCGTCAATACACAGCACGGCCTTCACGGTCGCCGATCGTGCATAGTCTTCAAAAGCCTGGAAGACCGCCTCTGTGGTGCCATAGAAATCCAGGTGGTCCGCTGCAACGTTGGTGATGAGGGCAATTTCTGGGTGATAAATCAGGAACGAGCGGTCTGACTCATCTGCTTCGATGACAAACCATTCAGAGCTTCCGTGGCGAGACGACACTCCCCACTCCGAGACAACGCCGCCGTTCACCGCTCCGACGTCGACACCGATGTGATCGAAAGCCGTGGCCAACATGGCCGTGGTGGTGGTCTTACCATGAGAGCCCCCCACGGCGATGAGGCGGTAGCCCTGGGTGATAAACCGCAGAGCGTCTGCGCGGTGGAGGATCGGAATTCCACGACTGGTGGCATCGACGATCTCTGGGTGGTGATCGCGCACCGCGTAGGTCGAAATCACGGTGTCGACCTGAGGAATCTGACCCGATTCCTCCCCAATAAATACATCGATACCGGCCTCCTGTAACGAGGCGGTGACCTCTGAGGCGGAGCGCTCTGTACCCGAGACAGCTATTCCTCGCTGGTGCAGGATTCGCGCAATTCCGCTCATGCCCGAGCCGCCCACACCAATCATGTGGACACGGCCGAGACTCTCGGGCAACCAGCCATCTTCACGGGGTCGAAGCATTAGAAACCTTTCTGGGTGGCATGTTGTGCCATCTGGGCAACCCTCGCCGCCGCGTCCGACACTGCGAGTTGGGCCATAGAGGTGGCCATCTCCTCACGCTTATTTTTATCTGCCATCAGAGGCAGCAACGAGGTGCGAACCCATTCCGGCGTGAAATCTTTGTTCGAGACCATCACGGCAGCACCTGCATTAATGGTGGCGCGAGCGTTGTGCTCCTGCTCTCCGTTTCCCACGTGATAGGGAATGAATACTGCCGGAACACCGGTCAGCTGGATTTCGCTGACGGTCGCTGCCCCCGCTCTCGACACCACCAACGACGCAGCGCGCAAGGCCAGATCCATCCGGTCGGTATAGCCAAGCGAGACGAAACCATCAGGGAGCCCGTGGGGCGCATCGTTGTCTTTTCCGCGCAGGTGAAGCACCTGCCAGCCAGCCTTCACACACTCGCTCGCTACCGCTTCGATCGTGCGGTTGAGCGACTGCGCCCCCGTGGAGCCACCGGTGACCAATAACACTGGCGTGCGGGCTTTCAGCCCAAAGTGTTTCCGTGCCTCCGAGACGCTCACTGCCGAGGCACCCCGAACAGATTGTCGCATCGGCATTCCCACGACCTGCGCATTAGGCAACGGGGTGCCGGGGAAGCACACGGCCACGTTATTGGTGAGCTTCGCCCCCAACTTATTGGCCATACCCGGTAGCGCATTTGCCTCGTGAATGACAAGTGGAATCTTGGCCAACCACGCCGCCAGATAAACAGGTGCCGCGGTGTAGCCGCCAAACCCGACGACCACATCTGCACGTCTTGCGCGCAGCTGGCGAAGCGCCGAGATCACTGTGGCAATCCAGCGGAATGGAAACAACAGCGCGTATCGGCCGATCCTTCTGGGAAAGGGAAGCTTGGGAACAACGAACATGTCCTGGAGGTGCGAGGGAAGTAGCTCGCTCTCTCGCCCGCCCTTGGTGCCGACCACGACAAAACTGGCCTGCGGATCCAGTGATTCAAGTTCCTCGGCTACCGCGATGAGAGGGGTGATGTGGCCTGCAGTACCGCCTCCACAGAGGGCATATGTTGTCACCGTCGCACAGCTCCGTCATCGCCGACGAATTGCCACACCGGGTCAACGTGGCGCTGCCTGTTCACACTCATCACCACACCCATTGCCATCAGCATCGCCAATAGCGCCGAACCACCGGAGGAAATAAACGGAAGCGGAACTCCCAGGACCGGCAAATACTCCAAGACCACAGCGATGTTGACCAGCGCTTGACCGACAATCCAGATCATTGCCCCAGCGGTGACGAGCCGGGCAAAGGGGTCAGGATTTTTTTGCACCAAGCGCACCATGGCAAATCCCAAGATGGTGAAAGAGATCACCACGACGATGGTGCCCACAAGCCCGAGCTCTTCACCGATCACGGCAAAGATGTAGTCCGTGTCCGCTTCGGGAAGCCATGACCATTTAGCGCGCGAGTTACCAAGCCCCACACCTAATACGCCGCCGGATCCCAGCGCCATCGTGCCCTGCATGGGCTGCCAGCACTGGTACAAGAACTCTTCGTCGGTACACCCAGACAGCCAGACCGTCACGCGCTCAAGTCGATAGGGCGCGATCAAGGCCATAACCGCGCCCAGTGCTCCCACGAAGCCCACCGCAGTAATGAGATACATCAGCTTGATGCCGGCGACAAACAAGACTCCCAACACAATCAGGGACATCACGCCCACAGTTCCCAGGTCTCGGCCCGCAAGAACCAGGCCCAGAGAAAGAGCGAGCCCCCACAACAGAGGCTTCCGAAGGGCCTCTGGCTCAGAGATGTAGTCAACGCGTTCGGAGAGAATGCTTGCCATCCACACAATTAACGCAAGCTTCACAAACTCTGCCGGCTGTCCAGTCAAACCACCCACCGACAACCAGTTGGTGTTACCACCTGAAGTCACACCCAGCGGGGTGAACACCACGAGCCCCTGCAGGACAAGGCCAAACAACAAGAGTGTTCCCGCGAGGGCCCGCCAGACGGTGGCCTTCCAAGTAGACATGATGAACATGATGGGCAGGCCCAACATGGCCCACATTCCCTGGCGCACCCATACCGCGAGGAAGTTTCCGTCGTTGGCTTGCATGGCCGTCACAAACGACGACGACAACACCATGACAAGCCCAAAAATGACCAGAAACAACACCATCGAGACCATGACCACGTATTCGGTGGATTCGGCGTGAAAGAGACGCTTGACCGACACCACGGCGCGAGCCTGAGGAGTGGAGCTCTTAGAAGCCTGTGGCTTTCTCGCCGCCGGCTTTTTGGCAGTTGTCGTGCGGCGAGGTACCGTTTGGTGGCCAGAAATTACTGTGCGCGCCACGCCCTCACCGCCTTCCAGAAACAGGCCAAAATCGGCCACCTCTAAGTGTCAGGCCTGAACACCGGGCTTTGGCCTAGCCCTGGGGGCGTGTCTACTATTCGCTCGAGGACGCAGCGCCCGCCAAAGCAGTTCCAATGAGCTCTGGGGCGACGTCAAACGCGCGTGCGATGGCGAAGGCGGCGATGGCCGCTTCGGCCTTTTCGGGAGTATCAAAACCTGCTTGTTCGAGCTCTTGCGTGGTGCACAGCTCCAGCGCACGATCGGCGCGGTCTTCCAAAAAGGCCCGATCGCACACAATGTCTTCAACGCGCCCCAAGTCGCTTCGCGGTGGAGTGTCGAGACCAATTCCGATTGCCCTGGCGCCTTCGATTACCTCGGCGTCTTCTACCGCGGCCTCAGTGGCACCACCCCCGCGACGATAGACACAGGCGCGGGACGTATTGCGATACAACTCGACTAATAGATCGTGCGGAAGGGGATGCTCATCGCCCACCGAGACGCTCAACACAGGTGCTCTCGCGATGTCAGCGTCTGATTCCATCTGCTGGAGCTGCCCCGGAGGGAGCACCCAGACCACGACATCAATGCCATCGGGAAGCCTGATCGCGTCGAGTGCGGGTGCAATTCCGATGCCTGCGTGGAACGCTTTCAGCCCTGAAGCAAGCAAGAGAGCTGTTGCCGTATTGGCGATGAGCTCGGCATGCTCCCCTGCCACATAGACAAACTCTGGGCCACCCTCGACCTTGTCGGACACACGCGACGTGAATTCCACCTCCGACCACACAACAACATCCTCGGACCATTCAGGCGCGTGGAAGCTGCCACTCCACGACGAGGCCACCACGAGGAAGTCAGGGGGTGGCACATCGGCCCAAGACTCTTCACCGACAAAGGCGTTGGCGCCCAAGACGTTCAGAATTGAAATGCGATCCTGGTCGTCTTCTTCGGTCACGACCGAAACCGATACCCCCAACTCAACGAGGGTGTCGGCAAGGGCAAAGCCTTCATCAGAAAGCCCCAACACCACTGCGTTCAGCCCCGACCAGGAGTCGAACCAGCTGGTAAACGCGGCAGGGGTAGCCATTACTGGCTCAGCCACTCCAGATAGAACACACCGGCGCCTGCAAACGCTAAGAACCCGGCGATCAACCAGAAGCGCACCACAATCGTCACTTCCGCCCACCCCTTGATTTCATAGTGGTGGTGCAAAGGGCTCGAGTAGAAAATGCGCCGGCCGCCCGTGGCCTTGAAGTAAAGGCGCTGGAGAACTACCGACCCGGTGAGGATCACAAACAATCCTGCGATCAGTGGCAACAACAATTCGGTGCGGGTGAGCATGGCCATTGCAGCAACCCCGCCACCTAGCGCCAGCGAACCGGTGTCTCCCATGAAGACCTTGGCGGGTGAGGTGTTCCACCAGAGGAATCCGATCAGGCTTGCCAGAATCGCCGTGGCAACCGCTGCAAGATCAAGGGGGTCACGCACTTCGTAACACTTGTAGGCCACTTCGAGGTCGAGACCAGCAGAAAAACACGACTGATTGAACTGCCAGAAGCTAATGAGCACATAGGAGCCAAACACCAGGATGGATGATCCTGCGGCAAGGCCGTCCAATCCATCCGTGAGGTTCACCGCGTTAGAGGTGCTCACCACAATCAGGCTGGTCCAAATCATGAACGCGATATAGCTTCCGATGAGACCAAAACTTGCGAAGGTAAGCCAATCGATGTCTCGAATAAACGACACCGCAAGAGACGCAGGGGTTTGGCCGTTGTCATCCGGGAACGAGATGGCGAGCACCGCAAACGCGGCGGAGACCAGAATCTGACCAATAACTTTGCCCCGGGGGCTCAACCCAAGGGACTGCTGACGGCGAATTTTCGAATAGTCATCGATAAAGCCAACGGTCCCCAGACCCAACATGATGAAAATCACTAAGAGGCTCGAATAGCTCGGCATCGATTCGCCAATGAGGTGGGCAGTGAAATAGCCAAAGACCATCCCCAGGAGGATGATGATGCCGCCCATCGTAGGAGTTCCGCGCTTGACGAAGTGGGTCTTTGGGCCGTCCTGGCGAATAAATTGCCCCCAGCCCAAACGCTGGAATCCTTTGACAAAGACCGGGGTCAGGAAAAGCGTAAAAAGGAGGGAAAGGCCTCCAGAGAGCAGTAGAACAATCATTTAACTATCGGCCTCTACTCGCGCCACCAGCTCGTCGATGATGGGTTCGGGGTAGCCAGAGACAACGATGAGATCTCCGTCTTGTGGCCACACACGCAGGTAATCGTACGCGTCTTGGACAGACTCGAGCCACAATGACTCGCCATCCCACGAACCCTCCAGGCCGACCTGAGTGGCAAGAGCTTTAGCGCGTGAGCCCAGGCCCACAAACTGATCGATTCGGAGCCTAATCACCGCCGCGGCAAGCGCACCCAAGCTGTCGTAATCATCAGAAGGTTCAATGCTCACGCCCGCAGAGACCACCAGCATGCGCGAGTGTTCGACCTCGGACCTAATGGTCTTCAGGCGCATGATCAGCTCGTCGCCTCGTGGCGACTCGCTGGTGTCGATGACAACGCGCGCAGACGCCAGCGTCAAATGTCGAAGGGTGTCGCTCACGAGCTCCACCCTGACTCGCGCAACGCTGCCCTGGCCTCATCGCGGGCCGAGAAGGGGTGGCGCACTCCCCCAACGTCTCGGTAGTGCTGGGAACCAGGCCCCATCCACACCACCACGTCGCCTTCGGTAGCCATCGATACCGCGAACCGAATTGCGTCGGAGGGATCAGCGATTTCTTCAACGCGTGCGCCCTCGACGCTGTGTGCACCAGCGAGAAGATCTGATCGAATCTGAGCGGGATCTTCCAAACGCGGATCGTCATCAGTGATGATCACGAGGTCAGCCATGCGCGCTGCATGTGAACCCATGTCGGCGCGCTTTGAGCGATCTCTATTGCCCGAAGTACCACACACCACGATGAGTTTTCCGCTGAAGTGTTCACGAAGGTTAGTGAAAGTGTGTTGGTACGCATCGGCACTTCGGCCCGCATCAACAAACACCGCCAGCCCAGATTCACCTGAGACCCGCTCCAGGCGGCCAGGAACCACGACGTGGATTCCTCCATGGTCTTGGTCGATTGCCGCTAATGCCTCGATGGTCACACCCGCTTCGATCGCCATCACTATGGCGAGAGCAGCATTTGAGACCATGTGGCTACCCAGTGCCTGAATTGAGGTGTGAATAGTCCCTGCAGGTCCCGTGAGTGAAAATGCTTCGCCGAAGCCGTCACTTCCCTCGCTCACCCAAGTCCACTCTGCGCCCGTTCCAGCCTGCCCCACAGTTACTGTAGGCACGCCCGAGCGCTCGACAACGATCTGCCCATAGGGCGACTCCAGCGACACCACGGCTCGGTCTGACCGATCTGGCTGAAACAGTGGCAGCTTTTCATCGAGATAGCGGTCCATGTCGCCGTAATCTTCAAAGTGGTCGTGGCTGAGGTTGGTAAATCCCGCAACGGCCACACGCAGCCCATCTAATCGATGACGCTCGATCGCTTGAGCGCTTGCTTCAAGGGCGAAAAATCCCACGCCCTTCTCGGCCGCCACCGCAAGCATTGCGTGCAGCTCTGGCGCTTCTGGAGTGGTGAGCTTTGTGTAATAGCTGGAACCCGCAATTTGTCGCTCTGCAGAGTTGGACAGCGCCGTGAGGTGGCCTACCTGTCTGAAAATTGCTTCGAGATAGAACGACACCGAGGTTTTGCCATTTGTTCCGGTGACCGCGCATACACGAGGAAGCGGCGACGAGGATGAATACACCTGCGCCGCGACTCGACCTGCAATCACTCGCGGATGCTCGGCCCTTAAGACTGGTGCCGACGTCTCGCCTAGACGCGAGAGGCCTTCTTCATCGGTGAGAATGGCGACCGCGCCCGCCTCGAGGGCGGCTTTGGCAAATTCGGCACCGTGGCGATTGGCACCTGGCAGGGCAATAAACACATCCCCCGCGCAGACACTGTCGGTGGCCAGGGAAACTCCGGTGACTACTGCGGAAGGATCGCCGGCGTGGAGGGTGATCGGCAACTGTTCGCATAACGCCCCGACAGTGACTGGCAGGTTCGACGTCGGCCTCACCGGAGAATCAGCCATGACTCCCCCTTCGCTTCTTCCACGAGCTACCAGGTTATCGGCGGGAGCGTGGGTTGCGCGCTCGAGGGCGGAATCCGATAGTGCTTGACCAAGTGGGTCACGATTTCATCGAATACCGGCGCAGCGGCGTAGGAGAAGCGGTTAGTTTGGGGCTTCACAAACGCCACCACCACCACAAACTGTGGATCATCGGCGGGCACCATTCCCGCGATTGAAATCATGCGCTCATTGCCATAGACGCCGTTTTCTGCGATTTCCGCGGTACCCGTCTTCGCGGCAATGCGATAGCCGGGAACATTGACCCGGTATTGAAGAGTTCCTCCCTGCGGCACCGTTTCGAGCATGGAAATCAACGTCTTAGCGGTCGACTCCGAAATCACTCGCTCAGGATCGCCCTTATCGACTGCGTCAAATGTGCCATCCTGCTGCGAGCAGCCAGTCATCATCCGAAGAGGCAACTTCTCGCCACCATTGGCAATGGCCTGATAAGCACTTGCCATTTGCGCCATAGTCGACGACATTCCCTGGCCAAATGTCTGGGTATGCACCGTCACCGAGTCGATGGTGTCCGGGTCTTGCATATAGCCGGATTGTTCACCTAAGAAATCAACAGAAGTGGACTGGCCAAAGCCGAACTTCGTGAAGTATTTGTTGAGAGTCTTCGGTGAAATCCGCTCACCCAAGATGACCGTTCCAGTATTCGACGAGCGGCTCAAAATACCCGTCGTGGTGAGGTTTCCGGCAGCGCCACCACCTGCGTTTCGAATGTAGCGACCACCTGGAATTGCGTAGGTGGCAGGGACTTCAAACTGCTCTTCCGGATAGGTAAGGCCCTCTTCAAGGAGGGCGGCCATGGTGATGGTCTTCAGCGTTGACCCTGGCTCAAAGGCTGAGGTAAAGGTGGCCGCACGCAGGTTGGACTGAGGAGTGTTGGAAAAGTCGTTCGGGTCAAAAGTCGGCCAGTCAGCAGCCGCGAGGATTTCTCCTGTTGCCACCTCAACGACCATCGCCGACCCCGATTGCGCACCCAGCGACTGGCCGGTTGACGCGAGTTGCTGGAGCACAAACCATTGCAAGTCAGAGTCAATGGTCAACACCACATCGCCGCCGTTAATCGGAGGAGTGCTGATCTGTGTGGTGCCCGGAAGTTTCACATAGTCGGCTCCGTGTTGATAGGTCAAGGTGCCGTGTTCTGCCTGCAAACAGCTATCCCACTTCAACTCGACACCCTCCAGAGGGCCGTCGGTACCCATCATTCCGGTGAGGTTTCCCGCGGTAGAACCAAATGGGTAATACCGATCTGCGGTGCGCTCGAAATAGACCCAGGGAATGTCGAGGTCAATGACTTGTCGGTATTGCGCTGTGGTGGCGTCTTTCGACAGGTAGGCAAAATCTGATTCTGGGTCTGTGGTCACCGCCGCATACATCTCGGCAGCAGGAGTACCCGTAATCGCCTCAATTTCGGCGAGAGCGTCCAATACGGAGACAGTCACTCCCCCACGGCGGAAGTCGGACACGTGGCGGGGGGAGGCAGTGACGTCGTAGCGGTCTGCGTTTTCCGCCAGCGCTTGGAAATTCCGGTCCAGGATACGACCGCGCTCTGCCCAGAGCATTTGGGTAGAGGTGCGCCTCTCGGCCGACTCTGCGCTCAGTTCAGAGGCGCGAACTACTTGGATGTCGACGAGTCGGACCATGAAGGCCGCGACCACAATGCCCACAATGAGAGACACCGTCCCCATTCGACGCGCTGTGCGCCTGGTTGCGGGGTGTGCTGTGGGCACTTGCCGCTCCTAGTGGGTTGTCGGGGAAGGAAGGTCTCCTCCGAAGCTTCCTGCCACAGAGGTTTGGGCGGTGACGACAGGAACCTGGGCGTCTACACCTTCGAGCACGCTGATGGTCTCTGCTACACCACCACTAGTGTCCTCAGTCAAGGAGGCAAAAGCGGTCATTGACTCACCCTCAGTTGCCTGTGCCGCAATTGCTGCGGCGACGGTCTCCATGCCGGCCACTTCTTCGCCAGGGACAACTGAGACAACGCTCGTGCTCCCTGCCTCGGCAGGCTGACCAGAGCCCAACACAGCGGCGTCAGACAGGCGCAGGTAGGCGGGGTCTCCGTCGTCGACCATTCCGAGTGAAACGGCGAGGGTTGCGAGGGTTTGAGGATCTTGCATCTGGCCAATTTCTTCGCTCACGATGCTTAAGTCGCGGTTTCGCTCAGCGAGTTGACGCTCGAGGTCTTGAATCGCGTAGGCGCCATTGCCGAGTGCGATTGACAACACCAGCTGTCCGGCCAAGATCGCAAAGATTCCCACCAGGGTCGCAATCGCGTAGCTGATGCGAGGCGGAGCGGAGGTCTTCGCACTGGGCACCGCACGCACACTCGCCGCCTTCATGGCACGAGGAGCAGGCGCAATGGTTGCGGCAAGAGCGCTCATCAGTTGGTTTCCTTTACTTTTTCGGCAGCACGCAGTCGAACCGACTGGCTTCGGGGGTTGTCGCGTTGTTCGTCACCGCTTGCGACCTCGGGGCCTTTTACGACCCAGCGGTAGCTCGGCATGTCAGTTTCTGGAATCACGGGCAAATCGATGGGAGCAGAGGACTGGGTCCTGGGCTCGATTGCGTGCTTGACCAAACGGTCCTCACCTGAGTGGTAGGACAACACAACGATGCGTCCCCCGACTGCCAAGCGGTTAAGTGAGACCTGGAGGGCTGCCTCTAAGACGTCAAGTTCGTGATTGACCGCGATGCGAAGTGCTTGGAACACGCGCTTGGCGTTATGTCCCTTGCGGGGGTGACCCCCTGGGGTTGCCCGGTCGATTACCTCGACAAGCTCTGCGGTGCGAGTAATCGGGCGAACCTCACGAGCGCTCACAATGGCCTGGGCATATCGGCTTGCCAGTGGTTCGTCGCCATATCGCTCAAATAGGCGCTGGAGCTCAAAAGCGCTCATGGTGTTGATCAAGTCGGCGGCAGTAGTGTCGTCGGCTTGATTCATCCTCATGTCGAGGGGAGCATCACCCAAATAGCGGAAGCCACGGTCGGGTTCGTCGAGCTGGAGCGAAGAAACTCCAAGGTCAAAAAGAATGCCTTGAGGTGCAACGCCGCCAGCGTGCTCGTCAAGAACATCCCCAATTTCGTCATAGCGGGCGTGGACGAGGCTGACTCGGTCTCCAAAGTGCGCAAGGCGAGAGCCTGCGATGGCGAGTGCGTCACGGTCACGGTCAATTCCAATCAAGCGGATGCTGTCGAAGCGGTTAAGAAGTAATTCGCTGTGGCCTCCCATGCCCAACGTCGCGTCCACGACGAGGGCTCCTGGCTCGGTGAGCGAAGGTGCAAGCAGGTCCACCGAGCGCTCCAGCAGTACAGGGATGTGGGGGTAAGTGGTCATCATCGACTTTCCTGCTGGTTCTTGGTCCGCCTGTCCGATTCCCCTCCGTGTACCTGGAGCTGGGGAAGTTGCCCCAGGGCTACGGCAGGGAGTCGCACAAGCGCACTAGAACAGGCCCGGAATCACCTCCTCCTCGGTTTCAGAGAAGGACTGCTCACGGTCGGTGTAGTAGGACTCCCATGCAGCGGTGTCCCAAATCTCGGCACGGGTTCCCGCACCGATGACGGTTAAGTCGCGGCTTAAGCCTGCGTAGTCGCGCAGT
>CAYXEM010000005.1:0-19894 GCA_964464045.1 uncultured Microbacteriaceae bacterium
CGATCGAATCTCTTGAAGCAGCGCTCAACCAGCTCTAATGCTCCCTGGCGTCCGGCTTGGAATCGATGTGGGCAAAGCCCGCGTTGGAGTGGCTCGCTCGGATCCCAGTGGTCTTTTGGCGTCTCCCGTAGAGACGGTTACACGAGAAGGCGCAGTCTCAAGGATTCTTGGTCTTGCGCAAGAGCATGGCGCTGTTGAACTCGTCGTAGGTCTTCCGCTGTCGCTGTCGGGAGCCGAGACGGCCTCCACTGCCGACGCGCGTGCGTTTGCTGAGGACTTGGCATCGCAGGGATCCCTGCCGGTGAGGTTGGTCGACGAGCGGCTTTCTACCGTAAGTGCGCAGGGCATCTTGAGCGCACAGGGGCATTCTGCGAAGAAACAGCGGGCAATAGTCGATCAGGCTGCGGCTGTTATCATTTTGCAACATTTGTTAGATTCAGTTCGGGCTCATGGTGGAGCGCCGGGAGAACTTCTCAATCCAACAGGGAGCATTGATGACTGACGAAGAGTTCGAGTCTCTGCTCCGCGGAAACCCCACTGAGCCAATTCGAACGGTTGATCCCGTCGCTGTTCAACCCCCCAAGCGCTCTAACACCGGAGCGTGGGTTCTCACCATAGTTCTCGTTCTCGTAGCAGCCCTTGTCGGAGGCGGCTTCTGGGGATGGTCGGTCTACGGCGAGCGTGTGCTGAACTACTTGGGCCAAGAACAAATAGCTGACTTCGATTCTGTGGGCGAGCAGCCCGAACAAATCCTCGTCATTGAAGCAGGTGACATTGGTGAAGACGTCGCGCGCAAACTCTATGAGCTAGGTGTGACCGCATCATTCGAGGCGGTGTACTCGATACTTCTTGACGACTCCACAATTACGTTCCAGCCGGGTACCTACCGACTTCTCACGGGGATGTCTGCGCAAGCTGCTATCGCGGCTATCGGCAATCCTGAGAACCGCGTGCTCTATAAGGTCACTATCCCCGAGGGGGTCACGGTTAGCCGTGCACTCGAGCTCATTGCGGAAAACTCCGACCTCGAACTTGCTGATCTCGAGCAGGCGGTAATGGATCCCAGCGCCTACGGAATCAACCCCAGTGAAGAAACTCTCGAAGGCTATCTTTTCCCCGCGACGTACACACTGGAGCCCGGATCTTCAGCCAGCGACGTCATCGGGTTGCTCGTGGGAACAATGATTGAGCGGCTCAACAGCCTGGGTGTTGCCCCTGATCAATGGCACGAAGTATTGACCAAAGCCTCCCTCATTCAGCGAGAGGCGCGTGAGCCGGACGACTTTTACAAGGTAAGTGCGGTCATTGATAACCGCCTCGCCGACGACATGCTCCTGCAGTTCGATTCAACCGTCACCTACTGGGAGCAGACATACGGCACGGTGTGGACCACAGATGAAGCACGCGCCAACCAAGACAATCCCTACAACACCTATTTCTACCCAGGCCTCCCACCTGGACCTATTGGGCTGCCTGGTGACATTGCGCTTGACGCAGCACTCAACCCCGCTGACGCTAACTATAAGTACTTCGTCACCGTGAACCTCCAAAGTGGTGCCACGGTGTTCTCGGACACTCTGCGCGAGCACGAAGGCGCGGTAGCGTTGCTGCGGGAGTGGTGTGCTGCGGCCGAAAACGCCGAATACTGTGGCTAGCCGACGCCAAGAGGTGTGGGGAAGTCCCATCGCCCACTCGCAGTCTCCGCAGTTGCACCTCGCTGCGTATAAGACCCTTGGTCTCGATTGGGACTACCGGCGCACTGAAGTGACTTCTGAGTCCCTAAGAGCCTCGTTTGCGACCCTCGACCCCGCTGTAGGGGGTTTGTCGTTGACGATGCCTCTGAAGGAAGGGATTTTGGACTTAGTCAGCGAACACCGTGGTCCAGTCGACATTCTTCACGCCGCAAACACGGCGGTAAGAGGTGACAACGGTTGGTGGCTGGATAACACCGACTGGTTTGGAATCGACCAAGTTCTCACCCATTCAGGTGGCGTACACAACGAGACTGTCTGGCTCTTGGGTGCGGGGGCCACCGCCAGGAGTGTTCTTTATGCCTTGTCGCAGCAGTCGGTGCGCAAAGTTGTGCTCGTGGTCAGAGAACCCGCGCGAGCACGTGTGAGCGCGGTGTTAGCCGACACACTCGGGCTTGAATACGACATCGCGACTTTCGATCAGCTACCGCAGGATCATTCACCCGCGTGGGTGATTTCAACAGTTCCTGGCGGGAATGTGTCGCATCCAGAAGCCTTCGATGTGGTTGCTCCTTCGTCGTCGTACCTTGATGCTGCTTATGACCCTTGGCCCACACCGTTGGCATCAATTTGGGCTCGGCATGACAGCCAGATTTTGTCTGGCTTGGAGATGCTGACTTATCAAGCCCTTGCTCAGATACGGGGGCTGGTCAACGGTGACACCACCGTGAGACTTGAACGTGAAGACCTTGTGGTGTCAGCAATGAGGGAAGCCGTGGGCCTTAGTCCCGAGTCAGGCATGAAACAATAGTCAGCATGGTGCGCTGGCTTACTGCAGGGGAATCCCACGGTCCCGAACTCGTGGCAATTATTGAAGGCCTTCCCGCAGGAATTCACCTCACGGAAGAGGAGATTCGCGAAGAACTTGCGCGTCGTCGTCTGGGATACGGACGCGGTGCTCGGATGAAGTTTGAAGCCGACGAATTGAGCGTCTCTGGTGGCGTCCGCCACGGCCTCTCCCAAGGTGGGCCTATTGCGCTTCGGGTGGGCAACACCGAATGGCCTAAATGGGTAGACGTGATGAACCCATGGCCTGTAGCGGACGAGAAGCTCCAGGGCGGTCGCGCAGAAGCTCTGACGAGGCCGCGGCCTGGTCACGCCGACCTTGCGGGAATGCAGAAGTACGGCTTTGACGAGTCGCGTCCTGTTTTAGAGCGTGCCTCCGCGCGTGAAACGGCCGCTCGAGTCGCCCTGGGTGCTGTCGCCCAAGCATTCCTGAGGGAAGTGGGAATCGAGCTGTTTAGCCACACCGTATCTATCGGTCCGGTGATGGTGCCTCGTGATGTCGCTGTGCCTGCAGTGGGTGATCGCTCTCGTATCGACGATGACCAAATGCGCTGCGCCGATCCCGCAACTGCTGCGTTGATGGTCGAAGAAGTCGACAAGGCGCACAAGTCCGGTGACACTCTGGGCGGAATCGTCGAAGTCGTGGTGTGGGGATGCCCTCCCGGTCTTGGCTCTTACGTTCACTGGGATCGGCGCCTTGACTCGAAGCTCGCGGGCGCACTCATGGGCATTCAGGCCATTAAAGGTGTGGAGGTCGGTGATGGGTTCCACACGACGACCGTCCCTGGCTCACTCGCACACGATGAAATCGTCGCAGAATCAGACGGTGTGGCGCGTGTCAGTGGCCGCTCTGGCGGTATCGAGGGAGGAATGAGCACGGGCGAAACCATGCGAATTCGAGCGGGTATGAAACCCATTGCGACCGTCCCTCGTGCCCTTCGCACCATTGACACCTCGACCGGTGAAGCGGCTGAGGCCCACCACCAGCGCTCTGACGTGTGCGCTGTGCCCGCCGCGGGAGTAGTTGCCGAGGCAATGGTGGCTCTGGTCTTGGCTGACGCAGTGTGTGAGAAATTTGGTGGAGACTCGGTTGCTGAGGTGAAGCGAAACATCGAAAGTTACCTCGAGTCCATCCCATCCCATCTGCGTATTGCCGGACATCGCGGTGCCTAACCAGGCTCGAGTCGTTCTCATTGGTCCGCCCGCTTCGGGAAAGACCAAGGTGGGAAAGCAGCTTGCCAAGAAGCTGGGGTGTGAGTTTGTCGACACCGATGCGGTGATTGTGGCTGGACATGGTCCGATCACGGATTTGTTTGCGACCTATGGCGAGCAGCATTTCAGGGATGTGGAGCGAGAGGTTGTCGCACACGCCCTGACCCACGACGCAGTGGTCTCGCTGGGTGGTGGGGCCGTGGTCACTGAGGCCACCAGGAAGGCTCTTGGTGATTATCGAGTCGTTTTGCTCAGCATTAGCGAAGACGCGGTCAAGCACCGCGTTGCCGACAGTCCCAAACGTCCTCTCCTGGCGGGTGGAATTGATGCCTGGAAGGCGCTGGTCGAATCCCGGCGAGAGTGGTACAACGAGTGCGCTGATCTCACTGTCGACGTGTCCCACCGTGCGCCGGAAGACGTCGCAGCGGAGATTATTAAGTGGCTAGGGGGCGGGAAGAGCGAATGAGCGAGTCGATTATTGAAATTGAAGTGGGTGGGAAGAGCCACGCTGCCTACACCGTCAGCGTTGGCCGCGGTATCAGCGCTGTCATCGCAGAGTCGATCCCCGGTGATTCGAGAAAAGTCCTCATCGTGCACCCGCCGGTTCTTCATCAGAGGGCAGAGGCGCTGAGAGCCGAGTTGAGCACCCCCCAGCGTGAAGTGTTCCTGGCCGAAGTGCCTGATGGCGAATCGAGCAAGCGCCTCGAAGTGGCGGGGTTTGTCTGGGGTTTGTTGGGGCAACTTGAGTTCTCTCGGACCGACACCATCATCGGATTTGGCGGGGGAGCAACCACAGATCTCGCCGGCTTTGTGGCTGCGACCTGGTTGCGTGGCGTGGCGCTTGTTCAAGTGCCCACCACCGTGTTGGGAATGGTCGACGCTGCGGTGGGCGGAAAGACTGGCATCAATACAGCAGAGGGCAAGAACCTCGTGGGTAGCTTTCACGCACCGCGCGCGGTCATTGTGGACGCTGACTGGGGAAGCACCCTTCCGGAGAATGAGGTGCGCACTGGTTTCGCAGAAATCGTAAAGTGCGGATTCATTAAGGACCCGCAGATTCTTGACCTGATTGAAGAGGATGTCGCCGACGCAATCGATGTCTCTTCTGAGCGCTTTGTCGAGGTTGTGAGCAGGGCAATCCGAGTCAAAGCGGACGTTGTCAGTGACGATTTCACTGAGGCCGGAGCGCGAGAGATCCTCAACTACGGCCACACTCTCGGTCACGCCATCGAGCACGCTGAGCGTTACCAGTGGCGACACGGTGCCGCAATTTCAATTGGCATGGTCTTCGCTGCGGAGCTTTCAAGAATGGTGGCCGGCTTAAGCGACGACGCTGTGTCACGGCACCGTTCGATCTTCACCTCGCTGGGACTCCCCATCGATTACCCCGCTGGGCGATGGGGGAGCCTCTTGGCCACGATGCAACGCGATAAGAAGTCTCGAGGTGGCGTGTTGCGTTTCGTCGTGCTCGACGGGCTCGGGAAAGCGCGAGTCCTCGCGATCCCCGATGAGTCAATCCTCGTGGCCGCGTACGACGCGTTGCACGATGTCGCCGACTAGGCTGGAGCAATGTCTGCAATCTGGGTTCTTTCTGGCCCAAACCTAAACCGGCTCGGTACGCGCGAGCCCGAAATCTATGGCTCGATGACCCTGGCCGAGATTGAAGGATGGCTTCGGGATGAATTCCCCGGTCAAGAGCTCGATTTTCGTCAAACCAACGATGAGGCAGAACTGATCGGGTGGCTCCACGACGCTGTGGATTCGGGCGTCAATGTGGTTCTTAACCCCGCAGCCTTTACTCATTACTCGTACGCCCTGCGCGATGCAGTGGCGCTGGTCACTGAAACAGGGGCAATTCTTATTGAAGTCCACCTGTCCAACCCCCAAGCCCGCGAAGAATTCCGCCACACCTCGGTGGTGTCGGGTGTTGCCAGTGGCGTCATCCAAGGATTTGGTCGGGACTCGTACCGACTAGCCATTTCTCAGATCACACATACGAAATAACAGGAGATAGATAGGTCATGGCGACCACAAACGACATCAAAAACGGAAGCGTCCTCAACCTCGAAGGACAACTCTGGTCCGTCATCGAATTTCAACACGTCAAGCCTGGTAAAGGTGGTGCCTTCGTGCGCACCAAGCTGCGCAATGTGCGTTCCGGCAAGGTTGTCGACAAGACCTTCAACGCAGGTACCAAAGTTGATTTCGAAACCGTTGATCGCCGCGACTACAGCTACCTCTATCAAGACGGCGAAAACTTTGTCTTCATGGACCAGACCGACTATGACCAAATCAACGTTCCGGTCGCGACAGTGGGCGACGCGGCAAACTTCATGCTTGAAGGTCAAGAAGTTCAAATAGCGATGCACAATGGCGAGGCTCTTGGGATTGAACTTCCCGCGTCTGTCGTGCTCGAGGTCACCTATACCGAACCTGGCTTGCAGGGTGATCGCTCCTCGGCTGGCACCAAGCCCGCAACACTCGAAACAGGCTATGAGATTCAGGTGCCACTGTTCCTAGAGACCAACACCAAGGTCAAGGTAGACACCCGGACGGGTGACTACTTGGGTCGAATCAACGAGTGAGCGCTCGTCGTAAAGGGCGCAAGCGCGCGCTCGATATCCTCTATGCCGCAGACGTCCGCGATTTGCCGGTCAACGAAGTGTTGGAGCAGGAGCGTTTGCGGGCCGTTGATGAGCCTGATCGCGCCGCCAGCTGGGACATGGCGCATTCGATCGTGTCTATCGCGATCGAGCGCTGGGACGAGATTGACCAACTCATCGCCGACGTCTCCAGCTGGCCGCTAGAGCGGATGCCTGCAATTGATCGGGCCCTCGTTCGGATGGCAACAGCTGAACTCCTAGGGTCACCCGAAACTCCCACCGGGGTGATCATCGCCGAAGCGGGAGAGCTTGCGATGGAGTACTCGACGGAGGAATCGAGGGGCTTTTTGCAAGGAGTTTTGGGAACTCTCGCAGAAAAAGCTCGACACGCTGGTTAAGCCGCCAACTTGCCTGCTACGCTAAGCGCGGTCCTACTTTAAGCAGCGTCCTGTGAGGCGCAGAAGGAGGTACCGATGGCGGCTGACTACGTGCTCAGCGAATCGGATATCACGCGCACCATTAAGCGCATGGCTCACGAAATCATCGAGGGCACTCCCGATACTTCCTCTCTCGTACTCCTCGGTATTCCAACTCGTGGTGCTGTACTTGCTGAACGTCTCGCGGATCAGATTTCAGACATCACGGGAGCTGATGTTCCTGTGGGCGTTCTCGATGTCACGATGTATCGAGACGACATTGGCCAGGGCGAACTTCGTATTCCCACCCCCACCACGGAGCCAGACGGGGGAATTGACGACAAAGTCGTTGTTCTCGTTGACGATGTGCTTTTCTCCGGCAGGACGGTACGCGCAGCCCTTGATGCACTCATCGACTTGGGTCGGCCACGTACGGTCAGACTTGCCGTCCTGGTAGACCGCGGTCACCGCGACTTTCCCATTCGCGCAGACTTCGTGGGCAAAAACCTTCCCTCGGCGACACACGAGCACGTATCGGTGTTCTTGGAGGAATCAGACGGTGAAGAGGGAGTGCGGGTCGAGCGATGAGGCATCTACTCGACACCGACGGCCTGGGAAGAGACCAGGCAATTGCCCTCTTGGACACTGCTGCAGAGTTTTCTGGAATCCAGGAGCGAAAGGTTCAGAAGCTCCCCACTCTCAGGGGCGTCACAGTGGCGAATCTCTTCTTCGAAGATTCGACCCGCACCAGACTGTCGTTTGAGTCCGCCGCCAAGAAGCTCTCGGCTGACGTCATCACCTTCACGGGTCAAGGCTCAAGCCTCAGCAAGGGCGAGAGTCTCAAAGATACGGCCCAGACGATTGAGGCCATGGGTACTCAGATTATGGTGGTGCGCCACAGCTCATCCGGGGCTGCCTGGCGATTGGCCCATTCTGGCTGGCTCAATTCCAGTGTTGTCAACGCAGGTGATGGCACCCACGCTCACCCCACCCAGGCTCTGCTGGATGCGTACACCATGCGATCGCGTCTACACGGAGCCGCAGCAACAGGCAAAGACCTCGATGGTGTGCGGGTAGTCATCGTGGGTGACATTGCACACTCCCGCGTTGCGCGCTCAAATGTCCATCTACTCAACACCCTCGGCGCAGAGGTCACCCTGGTTGCGCCCAAGACGTTGATGCCCACTGGCGTGGACAAGTGGTCAGTCACTACCCAAAACAACTTCGATGAAGCGTTGGCGGGCTCGCCAGATGTCGTGATGATGCTTCGGGTTCAACACGAACGGATGAAGGGAAGTCACTTCCCGAGCCCTCGAGAGTATGTCTCGCGCTACGGGCTCTCCGCGGAGCGCTTCCAGTCGCTTAAGGAATCCACACTGGTGATGCACCCCGGTCCAATGAATCGTGGTGTTGAGATTTCTTCGGTCGCTGCAGATTCCCCGCAGTCGACAATCTTGGAACAAGTCACCAATGGTGTGTGGGTGCGAATGGCTGTGTTGTATTCGGTGTACCAGCAAGGAGACGCACGTTGACGTCCTATCTGATTGAAAACGCCTCCGTGGTGGGGGAGAAGGTCGCTGATCTGGGAATTAGTGGCGGTGTGTTCGTCGACGCGAAGAGTCTCAACCGCGACGACCGCGATGTCACTGTGATTGACGCAACCGGCCTCGTCGCGCTTCCGGGTCTGGTCGATCTTCACACCCACTTGAGGCAGCCTGGGATGGACCATGCGGAGACAGTTTTGTCTGGCTCGAGAGCTGCCGCTGCGGGAGGGTTTACCTGCGTTCATGCGATGGCAAACACAGCACCTGTAGCCGACTCGGTGGGAATCACTGACCTCGTCCACCGCCTGGGCCGCGAGGCGGGTTATGCGGATGTCCGGCCAATTGGCGCTGTGACCAAGGGGCTTGAAGGTGCAGAGCTTGCAGGCATTGGAGGAATGGCCAATGGCGAGGCACAGGTCCGCGTCTTCTCGGACGATGGTCATTGTGTTTCAGATTCGCTGGTGATGCGTCGTGCGCTCGAGTACGTCAGCACATTTGATGGAGTGATCGCTCAGCATGCCCAAGATCCACGTTTAACTGAAGGCGCCCAGATCAATGAGGGAGCCCTCTCGTCGTCACTGGGACTGGCTGGTTGGCCTGCAGTAGCAGAAGAAGCCATCATCGCCAGAGACATTCTCCTCGCGGAATACACCGGGGCACGCCTGCACATTTGCCACCTCTCTACAAAGGGTTCGGTGGACATCGTTCGCCAAGCAAAAGCCAGGGGAGCGAAGGTTACTGCAGAGGCCACACCTCACCACCTACTGCTCACCGAAGAACTCACTTCCGGCTATGACCCCATCTTTAAGGTCAACCCTCCGCTTCGCACTAACGAGGACGTACTCGCTGTTCGTGAAGGTGTCGCGGATGGCACCATCGACATCGTCGCCACCGACCACGCGCCCCACCCGTCCGAAGCGAAGGATTGCGCCTTCGACGAGGCAGCCTTTGGAATGTTGGGACTGGAGGTGGCCATCAACGTCGTACAGAAGGCCCTGGTCGAGACTGGGCTCTTAAGTTGGACCGATGTGGCCCGGGTGCTCTCCACGACCCCCGCGGCGATCGGTGGTGTTGAAGGCTACGCAACTCCGTTTGCGCTGGGTGCGCCTGCTCATCTCGCGCTTCACGACCCTTCGGGAGAGAAGCTTGCGACGATGAAATACTCCAAGTCACACAACAATCCCTATCGCGAACTCACACTGCCAGGTTCGATCAAATACACCTTCTACCGCGGTGTCGCGACGGTAATCGAGTCAGAAGTGGTCGATTTAGGAGGCCACGCATGACTCGCGAATGGGCACTAATCATTGTGCTGGCTGTTCTCGCTCTTGCCCTGTTTGCTGCCCGAGCTGGGTGGCTCTCGCGGGTGAGACGCTATAGCGCGCTTCCCTCGCTCACAGCGCAGTCACTTGGTGGCAACGTCCATGCAGAGTTTGGCCTGTTCTACGTAGCAACCACCGAAGCGGAGTCACCCCTTGAGCGCGTAGCTGTGTCTCCGCTTGCTTTTAGGGGCCATGCCAGGGTTGTGGTGCGAGAAGATGGGTTGGAGATTTCTCTCCCGGGAGAGCAAATCGCGTCGATTTCGGCCAGCGAGATCGCTGGAGTGGGTGTCGCCACGTGGACAATCGATAAGAGCGTCGAAGAAGACGGATTGATTTTTCTCCGCTGGCAATGGGGCAACAAGCTTGTGGAGAGCTATTTTCGCGCGGTAGATCATCCGCGCGATAGCGTGATTGACGCGCTGAACAGACTGGTAACAAGTACTCAGGAGAGTGGAGTTTCGTGACTATCGGAGAATCAGCCGTATTGGTCCTTGAAGACGGCACGCGCTATGCCGGACGGGCATGGGGAGCACGAGGTCGAAGCGTGGGCGAACTGGTGTTTAACACCGGTATGACTGGCTACCAAGAGACCCTGACTGACCCAAGTTATGCCGGGCAAATCGTTGTCATGACTGCACCGCATATCGGAAACACAGGGATGAACGCTGATGACGAAGAATCCCGTCGAATTTGGGTCTCAGGCTTTGTCTCTCGAGACGCTGCGAGGATGCCCTCGAACTATCGCTCTGAACGCTCCCTCGATGAGGAACTCAGCGCCCAAGGAATCGTAGGAATCACCGGAATTGACACCCGTGCATTGACTCTCAAGCTTCGTGAAGCAGGCGTGATGCGTGCCGGCGTGTTCTCGGGCGACGATGTTGACATTGATGCCAAAGAGCAGGTATCTCTCGTGTCTCAAGGTCCCGAAATGGCAGGGCGCAATCTTTCCGCGGACGTGTCTGTCGAGTCGGTTCGAGTGGTGCCTGCTGTGGGTGACGCTCTGGGATCCCTGGCAGTTGTCGACCTGGGTATCAAAGAATCAACTGTTCACCACTTGGCCGCACGGGGATTTGATGTCCACATTTTCCCCCAATCAGTGGAGTGGTCATCGATTGAGCAAATCGAGCCCGTGGCCCTGTTTTACTCGAACGGGCCCGGAGACCCTTCGGCTAGTGATCGTCACGTAGAAATTCTTCGCACAGCGCTCGAGCGGGGTATTCCGTTCTTTGGAATTTGTTTCGGGAACCAGTTGCTCGGTCGCGCACTTGGCTTCGACACTTACAAGTTGAAGTACGGTCACCGCGGCATCAACCAACCGGTCAAGGACAAGACAACAGGACGTGTCGAAATCACCGCACAAAACCACGGCTTTGCAGTCGACGCACCCCGCGAGGGTGTGGTGGATTCACCGGCCGGATTTGGAAAGGTCGAAGTGAGCCACGTGAGCCTAAACGACAACGTGGTCGAGGGCCTTCGGGCGCTCGACATCCCCGCCTTCTCGGTGCAATATCACCCTGAAGCGGCTGCGGGACCCCACGATTCCACTTACCTGTTTGATCGATTCCGCGAACTAGTGCTTGAGCGAAAACTCTCTTCCGGACACCCAGGAGGTGATCGCTAGTGCCACGTCGCGAAGACATCAAGACGGTTCTGGTGATTGGCTCCGGGCCTATCGTGATTGGCCAAGCCGCAGAGTTTGACTACTCCGGAACACAGGCCTGCCGGGTATTACGGGAAGAAGGCGTTCGCGTGGTGTTGGTCAATTCCAACCCTGCAACCATCATGACTGACCCTGGATTTGCCGATGCAACGTACATCGAGCCGATTACGCCTGAGGTGCTCGAAGCAATCATCGCCAAGGAAAAGCCGGACGCGATTTTGCCCACCCTGGGTGGTCAAACCGCGCTCAACGCCGCTATCGCACTGCACGAGCGTGGAATCCTGCAGAAGTATCGTGTGGAGCTCATTGGAGCCTCGTTTGAAGCAATTCAGAGAGGTGAAGACCGCCAACAATTCAAGGATTTGGTCATCGAAGCAGGCGCAGACGTTGCGGCCAGCCACATCGCAACCAGCGTTGACGAAGCCGTGGAGTTCGCGAAGGAGCTTGGCTACCCGCTAGTCATCCGTCCTTCGTTCACAATGGGTGGGCTCGGCTCGGGCTTCGCCTATTCCGAAGAAGAGCTCATTCGCATGGTCTCAGACGGCCTCCACCAGTCACCAACCCATGAGGTGTTGCTCGAAGAGTCAATTCTCGGGTGGAAAGAGTACGAGCTCGAGCTCATGCGCGATAACGCAGATAACTGTGTTGTCGTGTGTTCGATTGAAAATGTCGACCCGGTCGGTGTGCATACCGGTGACTCGATCACCGTGGCGCCAGCGCTAACACTTACAGACCGTGAATACCAGCGTCTGCGCGACATCGGAATCGACATCATCCGACGCGTGGGCGTGGACACCGGTGGGTGCAACATCCAATTCGCGGTCGACCCAGCCAACGGCCGTGTGATCGTCATCGAAATGAACCCCCGTGTGTCTCGCTCCAGTGCCCTGGCCTCGAAAGCAACGGGATTCCCGATCGCCAAGATCGCCGCGAAGCTGGCACTTGGTTACCGGTTGGACGAGATTCCAAACGACATTACCCAGGTGACTCCTGCGTCGTTCGAGCCCACCCTTGACTATGTGGTCGTGAAGGTTCCACGCTTTGCGTTTGAAAAATTCCCAGTTGCGGACCGAACCCTCACCACCACGATGAAGAGCGTGGGAGAGGCCATGGCCCTTGGTCGGAACTTCAGCCAGGCCCTCAACAAGGCCCTGAGGTCTCTAGAACAGCGCGGTAGTTCTTTCCATTGGAATGAACTCGTCGAATCGAAGCAAGATCTTCTAGAACGCGCGAAGGTGCCCACCGACGGTCGTATCGTGACCCTTCAGCAGGCAATGCGTGCGGGAGCAACAATCGAAGAAGCGCACGAGGCCACGGGTATTGACCCCTGGTTCTTAGACCAAATCGCGCTCATCAACGAAGTTGCAGATTTTGTCGCAGATGCCTCTGAGCTTTCGGAAGAAGTCCTTCGCCATGCCAAAGACCACGGATTATCCGATGCGCAAATCGCTGGAATCAGAGGAATAACCGAGGCTGAAGTACGTGCGCTGCGGTGGTCGCTGGGTATGCGCCCTGTGTTCAAGACAGTCGATACCTGTGCTGGGGAGTTCCCGGCTTATACCCCGTATCACTACTCAAGTTACGACCTTGAGACCGAGGTGGCGCCGAGTGACCGCGAGAAGGTCGTGATCTTGGGGTCTGGTCCGAACCGAATTGGTCAAGGAATCGAGTTCGACTATTCCTGTGTACACGCGGCTTTTGCTCTTCGCGATGCGGGGGTCGAGACCATCATGATCAACTGCAATCCGGAGACGGTGTCGACCGACTACGACACCTCAGACCGGCTCTATTTCGAACCTCTTACGCTCGAAGACGTATTAGAGGTCATCCATCAGGAGTCCCAATCGGGCACGTTAAAGGGTGTTTTGGTCCAACTTGGTGGACAAACCGCGCTAGGGCTCGCAAAGGGCCTTCAGGATGCGGGTGTGCCGATTTTGGGAACTTCGCCTGATGCAATTGATCGGGCTGAGGAGCGCGGTCAGTTCGCCGACATTCTCAACGCAGCAGGGCTCCAGGCTCCCAAGAACGGTACGGCCCGTTCTGCCGAAGAGGCACTCGAGGTGGCTAATCGCATCGGATACCCAGTTCTCGTTCGTCCAAGCTTTGTTTTGGGCGGCCGCGGCATGGAGATCCTCTATGACAGCGAGAGTCTGAGCGACTACTTTGTGCGAATCGGTGAGTTCGCCATCATCAGTGACGACGCACCCTTGCTGGTCGATCGCTTCCTCGATGACGCAATCGAAATCGACGTTGACGCCTTGTATGACGGAACTGAGTTGTACATCGGTGGGGTGATGGAGCACATCGAGGAAGCGGGAATTCACTCTGGTGACTCAGCCTGCACACTGCCGCCCGTCACACTCGGGCACAGTGTGGTCGATGAAGTGCGGGAGGCGACCAAGAAGCTTGCTGAGGGGATCGGTGTGAACGGATTGCTCAACGTACAGTTCGCGATTGCTGCCGGTGTCCTCTACGTGTTGGAAGCAAACCCCCGTGCGAGTAGGACCGTTCCGTTTGTCTCGAAGGCGCTGGGAATTCCACTTGCCCGCGCTGCTTCACTCATCATGACCGGCTCCAGCATCCGCGAGTTGGTTGCGTCTGGCATGTTGCCCGACGTGGACGGCTCACGCGTACCCTCTCACCACCCTGTATCGGTAAAGGAAGCAGTCTTGCCGTTTAAGCGGTTTAGGACCAAAGAGGGGCAAATTGTCGACTCCATCCTCGGCCCTGAAATGCGCTCTACCGGCGAAGTGATGGGAATCGATAAGACCTTCCCCTTGGCCTTTGCCAAGAGCCAAGACGCTGCATACGGGGGCTTACCATCAGGCGGAGTGGTGTTTGTCTCTGTGGCTGACCGCGACAAGCGCAGTGCCATTTTCCCGGTTGCCAGACTGCATCAGCTCGGCTACGAGATTTGGGCGACCGAAGGAACTGCGGAAGTACTCAGCCGCTACGGCATCCCAGCAACTGTCGTTGCTAAACACACCCAGGTGAAAAACGACGGTGAAGAAAGTATCGTCGACCTCATCGCGGCGGGGAAGGTTGACATCATCATCAACACGCCTCGCGGCAGAAGCGCCCGTGCTGACGGCTATGAAATTCGCACCGCGACCGTTGCCGCCGATAAAGCTCTTTTCACCACCATCGGGCAGCTCGGCGCGGCAGTCGTGTCGCTAGAGGAGCGGCCTGATATTCCATCGGTCACCAGCCTCCAAGAGTACGAACTGGAGCGTGTAGCCCTTCGATGACGTCACCCAGTTTTGGATCCAGGCTTTCCGCGCTTAGCGGGGCGGCACGGCTGTGCGTGGGTGTGGACCCACACCCCACGACGCTGTCAGAGTGGGGTCTAAGCGATAGTGCCGAGGGCCTCAGCTCGTTTAGCAGGGCGATGCTGGATGCCATGGTGGAATCTGGAGTGTCGATTACGAAGCCTCAAGTGGCGTTGTTTGAGCGCCACGGAGTGGATGGAATGCGTGCTTTAGCCCAATTTATTGGCGAAGCTCGAGCGCACTCACTAATGGTGATAGCTGACGTGAAGCGTGGTGACATCGGCACGAGCCTCGCCGGCTACGCGTCTGCATGGTTGCGACCTGGAAGTGACTTCGAATCAGACGCCATGACCGCCGTTGCCTATCAAGGGGTCGGATCCTTGGAGCCTGCTTTCCATCTCGCAGCGGACAACGGTAAAGGCGTGTTTGTCCTTGGCGCTACATCTAATCCGGAGGGTTGGCTGATTCAAAGCGCCCGAACTTCAGAGGGCGACACGGTTGCTCATGCCACTGTGGCGGGTGTCGCTGAACGCTCAAGTCGCGCACCACGCTCGGATGCCAGCTGGTTGGGTGTGGTGATCGGTGCGACCGTGGATCGCGCTCATCTTGGGCTCGATGAGTCCGACTTTTCTGGCCTGAGCATTCTTGCCCCCGGCTTTGGCGCCCAAGGCGTTGAGCTCTCATCGCTCCACGAGGTATTTGGTTCGCTCTCGCCCCAGGTGATTCCCTCCGTCTCCCGCAGCGTTTCGGGATCGCATTCCGCAGGCCTCATAGAGAGATTGTCCCGTCACCTCGAGGAGATCTCTGATGCCTGAGTTTGACGCGGTTGTAGCGTCCGCAAAAGGTGTGGCGATTCGCCAGGACCGCGCGGTTTTGAAGAAGAAGCTCGCAGAAGGCGTTGAAGACTTCCTTGACGTCTTCGATCGCGCCACTCAGCACACGGACAAGGTGGCCTCTGGCCTCCGCGTTGAACCCTTTTTGCGGTGCATCCCCGCAATCGGAACCACCAAAGCCCGCACAATCCTCGATGATCTTGGTATCCGCTCCACCGCAACTCTTGGAGGGTTGAGGGTAAACCAGCGCACCGCCTTCCGCAGAGCGTTGGTGGGAATCCTCGCGGGCAAGAGAACTCAGATTGGCGATGGTTGCCTCGTCGTGATTGCTGGGCCCACGGCAGTGGGCAAGGCCACTGTGATTCGTGAAGTACGAGCAATGCGACCGGAATATGAGTTAAGTGTGTCTGCCACCACCCGTAAGCGCCGTCCGGGGGAACGGGAAGGTCGAGACTACTTCTTCGTCACCAATGACGAGTTTGATCAGATGGTGGCCAAGGGCGAGTTGCTCGAATGGGCGGTTGTGCACGGAAGCAACCGCTACGGAACACCAAAGGGCCCGGTGGTGGAGCAACAGAAAGCCGGTAAGACTGTGTTGCTCGAGATTGATTTGCAAGGAGCCAGACAGATTCGTCAATCTGGCATCGACGCGCTCTTCGTCTTCCTGGCACCGCCTAGTTTCAATGCACTCGTCGAGAGGCTGGAGTCTCGTGGAACCGAAGATGAGGCGGAGCGTCGCCGGCGATTAGCTACTGCCGTGGAAGAATTAAGTGCCAAGGGCGAGTTCGATGAAGTCGTCGTCAATGAGGTCGTTTCAGATGCGGCCGCAGACATCGTAGAATTGATTTCTCGTTACCAACGAAAACAAGGAGAACACTGACCGTGCAGCACCACCGTGGAATTATCGAACCTCCCATCGACGAACTGTTGGAGAAGGTGGATTCGAAGTACCAGTTGGTTATTTTCGCCGCCAAGCGCGCTCGTCAGATCAACTCCTACTATTCAGACCTTGGCGATGGCAGCCTGTACGAGCACGTAGGCCCATTGGTTCCCTCCACTGTGGATGAGAAGCCACTGTCGATTGCCCTGCGGGAGATCCACGACGACAAGCTCGTGATGACCCCGCAACAGGGCTAAGCCTTTGTCTTCCACCCAGCAGGTTCCCTCGAATCTGCGGGTGGTTGTCGGCGTCACCGGAGGAATTGCCGCCTACAAGGCGGTATCCCTAGTGCGCCAGCTCGTTAAAGACGGGCATACCGTGACGGTTATTCCTACCGAATCGGCCCTGAAATTCGTGGGGCTTCCCACCTGGGAAGCGATCAGTAGAAACCCGGTTCCAACCAGCATCTTTGACGGTGTCGCCGAGGTGACCCATGTGTCGCTTGGTCAAAGCGCCGATGCTGTTGTGGTCGCCCCGGCTGGCGCTAATTTCCTAGCAGGCTACGCGGCCGGTACTGCCGCAGACCTCCTGGGTACCACGCTACTTGCGACACACGCTCCGGTGCTTCTCGCCCCCGCGATGCACACCGAAATGTGGGAGCACTCCGCGACGAAGGCGAACATCGACACCCTGATTGCCCGGGGTGTGCACATTGTCGGGCCTGCAAGTGGAGCCCTTACCGGTGATGACTCTGGTCCAGGTCGGATGGTTGAGCCAGATGAAATCATCGACTCGTTGTACTCGCTCTTAGCCGGGAACCGGCCGCTTGCCGGCAAGAGAGTTCTCGTCTCTGCTGGGGGAACAAGTGAGCCTCTTGATCCTGTTCGGTTCATCGGCAACCGCTCCTCAGGAGCGATGGGTGTGGCGATCGCGACCGAAGCCCGCAATCGAGGCGCCGAGGTAACCTTGGTCCACGGCCACATGGATGTGGCGCTACCCGTCGGCGTCACATGCCTGCACACGCCAACGGCCAGCGCGATGCAGGCCGAGTTATCTGCGCATCAACCAGATGCGGACATCATCGTGATGGCCGCCGCGGTCGCCGACTATGCGCCCACGAGCGTCTCTGACGAAAAACTCACCAAGAGTGCGGGTGAAGACACCATCACGCTCACTCTTCGAAAGACCCCCGATATCGCCAAATCCTTGGGGCAGCACAAGCCCGATGGTCAAATACTCGTGACCTTCTCTGCGGAGACCGAGGGAGATGATGAGGCATTGATCGAGCGGGCAACTCGAAAAGGTGTCGAGAAAAATGCCGACGTGATGGTGGCCAATCGCGTGGGCTGGCAGGTAGGCTTTGGCGAGACAGAGACAGCTGTGTGGTTCATACAGCGCTCCGGAGCCCCGGTTCTGTCGACTGGTTCAAAAATGACCGTCGCGGGGCGCCTATTCGATGTCCTGCAGTAATAAGGGGACATACATGCGCTACTTCACCTCAGAGTCGGTGACCGAAGGTCACCCCGACAAGATGTGTGATCAGATTTCTGACTCCATCCTTGATGCTTATCTGGAGCAGGACCCGATGAGCCGGGTTGCAGTGGAATCTCTCACCACGATGGGCCTCGTCCACGTTGCGGGTGAGGTCTCCTCAAACGCCACAATCGACGTCGAGAAGATTGTGCGCAACCGAGTTCGTGAAATTGGATACACACACGATGACCTCGGTATTAACTCTGAGACCATGGGCGTTCTGGTATCTCTTGGACATCAGTCTCCTGACATTGCCGGCGGTGTTGATAACTCTCTGCAGGCCCGCGAAGGATCTAGTGCTGACGCCTACGACTCGCTCGGAGCCGGGGACCAGGGTCTGATGTTTGGCTATGCCACCAATGAGACAGAGGCCTATATGCCGATGTCGCTGTGGCTTGCGCACCGCTTTGCTGAGAAGCTCGCCGAGGTGCGGAAAGTCGGCACTGTCGACTACTTGCGCCCAGACGGTAAGACCCAGGTCACCCTCGGTCTCGACGGACGCAAGCCCGTTGAACTCAACACCCTCGTGATTTCCACCCAACACAACCCTGGAATCACTCGCGAACAGATCGAAGCTGACCTTCGCGCCAACGTAGTTGAACCCGTCATGAGCCTGGTTGATCTGCCCTATGACAACACTCGATTCTTGATCAACCCCAGTGGTGAATTCGTACTCGGTGGCCCTCAATCAGACGCCGGCCTTACGGGGCGAAAGATTATCGTCGACACCTACGGTGGAGCCGCGCGTCACGGTGGAGGCGCCTTCAGTGGAAAAGACCCCACAAAGGTGGACCGCTCTGCCGCCTACGCCATGCGCTGGGTCGCCAAGAACGTCGTTGCTGCAGGTCTTGCTGACGTTGCGGAGATTCAGGTGGCTTATGCAATCGGTTCGGCTCACCCGGTCGGTATCTTTGTGGAGACGTTTGGAACGGAAAAGGTAGCGACGGATTCCATTGAGAAGGCAGTCACTGAGGTCTTTGACCTTCGCCCAGCAGCCATCATCGAGGCGCTGGAGCTTAGGCACACCACTTACCTGCCCACTGCGCGTTACGGTCACTTCGGCCGTCTCGACCTCGATCTTCCATGGGAGCGCCTTAACCGCGTGGAGGAGCTTAAGAAAGCTGCTGGCTAATGTCTGAGCACCCGAGGATTGCTCGGGTGCGGCCAGACAGCAGGGTTCCGCAGCTCGATCGAGAGTTTGATTACCGTATTCCGCCAGGTATGACGGTGGAGCCCGGGGTTCGCGTCCGCGTTCCGATGGGACGTGGCTCGCGCGTGAGCTCGGGAATCGTGACTGCGCTCGTTGACCATTCTGATTACGCCGGAAAACTCGGCGATATTGAAGAAGTTATTTCTGATGTTGTCGTGGTTCCTCATGAGATGTCCCGACTGCTGGAAGAAGTGGCTGTGCGGCACGCCGGCGGGGTATCCGATGTTCTTCGCCTTGCCCTTCCTGCTCGCTCAGTACGAGTCGAAAACGCCTGGCGCCAAAGAGAGGTGCCACCACGACAGCTCCCCACCGTGCGCACTAACACCGAGATTTATGAACCAGAGGCCTGGGACGGGCTCGCTGCGCGGGGTGCGAAGACGTGGTGTGAGTTGCCCTATGGGGTTAATGGAACAGGGGTCTTGGCCAGTGATGAGGTTCTTGCAAACCTTGCGACACACACCCTCGCAGGGGGGCACAGTGTTGTGCTCGTGGTGCCCGATTGGAGAGATCTCAATCGGCTCAGGCCGATGCTGCTCGAGCGTGTGGGTGAGCAGTTCCTTGCAGTATTCGACAGTGACTCCACCCCGAGTGAGCGCTATAGGGCCTATCTTCGCTGTTTGGAAGACGACCCCGTCATTGTGTTGGGGGCACGACATGCGGTGTATGCGCCAGTGTCGAAGCTTGGGCTGTTGATCGTTCACAACGACGCAGACGACGCCCATCGGGAACCTCTCGCGCCCTATCCACACACCAGAGACATCGCCCTGATTCGCGCCGAGCAGACTGGAGCTGCCCTCTGCCTCACTTCTTTGGTGCCGAGCATTGCAGTCCAACGCCTGCGACAGATGGGCTATTTCGACAGTTGCCGTCTCATT
>CAYXEM010000006.1:0-18086 GCA_964464045.1 uncultured Microbacteriaceae bacterium
AAGAAGCTGACTCCCAAAACCTGGTCGGTTTTGGTCAGACCCGAGCGGTATTTGACGATGACATCGCGTAAGCGCTCCAGGGCACCATCCACGTCCGTTGAATCAACAGGAGTTGCTTTCTCGTTTCGACCAATCGATCGCACCAAGTCACGCTTGAAATCGGATAGGCGAAGAGCCATACCGGGAAGAGCGGTGCGGGCAAGCCGGTCGCTGATTGCTCCGAGAGTCGCCCGCCGTGGGCTCACGACGAGAACACGCTTATTGTGAGCAACGAGTGCACCGAGCGCATTCACAATGGTTTGGGTGCTGCCCGTTCCAGGCAGCGTCCGGACCGTCATCGAGTTACCGGCGACGATGTGGGTAACGATCAAATCTTGTTCGGTGTCTGCATCCACAATGAGGCGGTCTACACCTGGACTCCTGCGGTCAGAGTCTGGAACTTCGACGGGCACGCGCGATGCACGCACTTCAGCGAGCGCCGAAGCGTTCCCTCCGAGCGCATCAAGAATCGGGTGCGAAAGGTTTGCCGCATCTGCCAGAAGAGGTGCTGCCACATCGGCAAAGCTTCCGATGACAAGTTGTGCCTTGACGCTCACGTCACTCCGGTGAGCGGTGAGGTCACGAAGACGATCAAGCGCGGCGTTTGGCCTAAACGAACCGTTGTCTTCGGTAAGGCGAACAAACGACTCCGCGTCTAAATGAAGCTCAAGGTGCTTGGCAAATTCACGCTGCAGGGCCGGGTTGAGCTTAATTCCGCTTCGTTGAAGGGTGAACTCAACGTCGGAGCCTCGTCGCCGAATGGACACTGGGCGCAACAGAAGCGGGCCTCTAAACGTTTCACCGTCGTGGGCCCACTGGACCAGGCCGATGCCCAACTGAATGGATTCGATTCCGCGTGCGTGGACAAGTTCAGTGTGGTGGTCAACCAGCCTTGTGGCTGCGACATGGGCGCCTCGGCGTTGAACATCATCGCGCACGAGGCCGCTGAGCAGCGTGGGTGACCCGGCAATGAAACGGGCGAGGCCGCCCGGGTGTGCGTGGCTGAGATTCACCATCGTGGAGGGGTCGTCGCTTAAGTGAATAAGTGGGTTTGCTCCGCCGATGTGGGCAATTTGGCTTCGCCAGTCATCCCATGCTGATGCGGCTTGGTTCACGGGTGTCGCCTCGGGGTCGCCGACGCTCACTTGACTCGCAAATTCAGACGTTGGGGGGAGCGCTTCGTCCCAGAGGTCTGATGCCCCCTGGTCGTCATCATTTGAGTCGACACGCCACACGCCACAACACTAAAACGGGCGAATCTCCGGCCCGGGTATCCCACGCCGGCGCCGAAAATCGGCTTATTTATGGGCTAGAGAGCCTCGCCCGCCGCACGGACGACGTCGAGTCCGCTCTCGTAGCGCTTCATGTAGCTCGCGAAGCCATCCACATCTTCTTTCACGGGTGTGACCGTGTGCTCGTCTGAGCCGGCAAAGACAATTTCGTTGAGGTAATCAGACAGCTGTTCGGTGGCTGATGCGGCGAATGCTGCCAACACCGCAACACCCCACGCGCCACCCTCTGACGCACTTGACGCGACTGACACTGGAGCGTTAAGCGCTGCAGACAGGAAACGTTGGGCAACGCCAGCAGTCCGGAACATTCCACCGTGGGCCGACATCCGCTCAAGCTCTACGCCTTCGTCATCGAGAACCCGCATTCCAAGACTCAGCGCTCCGAACACCGAATAGAGCTGCGTGCGCATCACGTTGGCGAGGGTGAACTGACTATCCGGGGTGCGCACAAATAATGGCCGTCCCGCACTAACCTGCGCGACAGGTTCGCCGGCGAGGAAGTTGTAGGCCGTGAGGCCTGCCCCATCTGCAGCGCCCTGGAGTGCTTCCTGGAACAACACGTCGTAGACCTGGTCAGCTCCCATGCCGACTCCGGATGCTTCAGCAAAGCGTGAGAAGAGCCCCACCCACGCAGCCATTTCGCTTGCGCCGTTGTTGCAGTGAACCATCGCAACAGGGTCCCCTACTGGCGTGGTGACGAGGTCAAGTTCTTTGTAAGTGTGGTCGAGGGGTTTTTCCAGCACGACCATGGCAAAAATGCTTGTTCCCGCGCTCACATTGCCTGTTTTCGGAGCCACCGCGTTGGTAGCGACCATTCCCGTTCCCGCGTCACCCTCGGGTGGGCACATCAGTGCGCCTGGCTTCAATCGACCGCTCGGGTCGAGCAACGCGGCACCTGCCTCAGTGAGTTCACCTGCGCGATCTCCTGCCGCGAGTACTTCTGGAAGCAGGACGCTCAGTGGGGTTTCCAACGCAGTGTCGTGCACTAATTCGTCGTACCGGGCGATGAGGTGCGCGT
The DNA here is from genome assembly GCA_964464045.1 of uncultured Microbacteriaceae bacterium. Classification (GTDB taxonomy): domain Bacteria; phylum Actinomycetota; class Actinomycetes; order Actinomycetales; family Microbacteriaceae; genus Pontimonas. The sequence goes on from CAYXEM010000006.1 coordinate 2,350, forward strand.
CGTAGTTCACAATCGACGAATCAATCGGGAACATTCCTGATGCATCGCCAACACCCAGGACTCTTTGTCCCGTGAGCTTCCAGTGGACATAGCCAGCCAGGGTATTAAGCGAGCGAATCTTGGAGACGTGCTCTTCGCCATTCTTGATGGCTTGGTGAAGGTGCGCCACCGACCAGCGCAGAGGAATGTTTACTCCGAAGAGCTCACTCAGCTCTGCAGCGGCCTCACCGGTATTGGTGTTTCGCCAAGTGCGGAACGGAACAAGGAGCTCCCCGGCCTCGTCGAATGCGAGGTAGCCGTGCATCATCGCGGAGATGCCGATGGCACGAGCCTGTTCAAGTCGAACTCCGTATGAAGACTCGAGATTTGATTGCAAATCGGCGAACGCGGCCTGGAGCCCCGTCCACACATCATCTAAGGAGTAGGTCCACAAGTCATCGACAAGTTGGTTTTCCCATTCAAAACTTCCTACTGCGAGCGCCTGGGATGGGTCATCACCAATGAGGCAGGCCTTAATGCGCGTGGAGCCCAATTCAATTCCGAGGCTCGCACGGCCTTCGTTAATGGCAGCCACTGCTAAGTCAGTCATCGTCGATCATCTCCGCTCTGGCCGTACACGTTTTGATACCTGTTGTAGAGCGAATCAATCTTTTCCTGGGGAATCGGAATGAGATCTCCGCCTTGACGGGCCATGTGGACCGAACGGGCAGAGTCTTCACACATCACCGCAGCCTTAACCGCGTCCTTGGGAGACACACCAATGGTGAACGGGCCGTGGTTTTGCATCAACACCGCACGAGAGCGATGGTTTTCAAGGGTCTCGACAATGCCTCGACCAATTGAGTCATCGCCGATGACCGCGAAGGGGCCAATGGGAATGGGACCACCAAACTCGTCGGCCATTCCGGTAATCACGCAGGGGATTTCTTCGCCGCGTGCGGCCCAGGCCACCGCATAGGTCGAGTGGGTGTGCACGACTCCCCCCACCCAGGGCATGTGGCGATAGACGTAGGCGTGGGCTGCGGTGTCTGACGAGGGACTGCGGTCGCTGCCAGAGGTTCCCTCAATCACATTCCCGTCAAGATCACACACAATCATGTTCTCGGGCGTGAGGTCGTCGTAGGCCACGCCCGATGGCTTAATCACCATGTAGTCGGTGCCTGGAACCCGCCCGGAGACATTTCCCCCGGTCCAAATCACCAAGCCGTAGCGAACTAGTTCCGCGTGCAGGTCACATACCTGCTGACGCATTGCGACAATTTCTGGATTCTTGTCGAGTTCGTGACTCACGATTGTGCTCCCGTTGTTATCTGACGCGGGTGCCCCTGGAGGGACTCGAACCCCCAACCCTTTCCTTAGGACGGAACTGCTCTTCCATTGAGCTACAGAGGCCAGGTGCCCAAGTCTACCGAGGCCAATCGCGCTAGCGTAGGGCGGGTGAGGATTTATCTGACCACTCTCGGCTCGAGGGGAGACCACGAGCCGTTTCGCGCACTTGCCCATGAAGCCGCCAAACGAGGTCACGAGGTTCACTTCGCCCATACTGAAGATCTGCCCACAGACCCGGCGGCGAAATACACCGAGTGGGAACTTCCTGGCTCGATCGAAAAATGGATTTCCGAATCCGGTGTGAGCGTCATCAAAGCGCTGAAGGATTACCGTGAACACCTCAAGCCTCTCCAAGAAGCAATCTTGGAAGAGTCTGCGAAGCAGATCCGCTCCCTGAAACCCGATGTGGTCGTGTATCACCCGAAAGTGCAAACGGCCTCCGTGGTTGCCCACGACGTCGGCGCAATTGCGGTCTTGGCCGAGCCCATGCCGATTATGACTCCCACTGGAGAATTCCCCACCGGTGCGATTGTTGCGAACTTTGGACCCTGGCTAAACCGTCAGACCTATCGCCTCGTCGACTGGGGCATCAAGGCCTTCGGCGACCAGGCGCTCACCCTTGCCCGTCGCCTGGGTGTGAGCGCTGCACCAGACGTAACCGTGTGCGCAGTCAGTCCGACCTTGGTTCCCACTCCCTACGACTGGCCCGATACGGCAATGGTGACCGGACAGTGGCATCTACCCGCCAGAGAAAAACTGGACACAGAAATTTCTGATTTCGTGTCGTCTGGCGAGGTGCTTTATGCCGGAGTGGGCTCGATGAAGAGAGGCAACCCCGTGAGGCGAGCCCGAGTGATTGTGGATGCTGCCCGGTCGCTCGGTATGAAAACACTTCTCGTCACCGGCTGGGGTGGTCTCGAGCCCGATGAGGAAATCGCTCACGCGTCAGACGTACTCGTGCGGGAATCAGTGAACCACTCTGCGGTGTTGCCTCACGTGTCGGTCGCCATTCACCACGGCGGTGCTGGGACCACCCATGCGATGCTGCGCGCTGGGGTGCCCAGTGTGTTCATACCCTTCATCGTCGACCAGCCGTGGTGGGCAATGCGTCTGCATACAGCAGGCCTTGGCCCCAAGGCAGTGTCACCGTCGTGTCGACGCCCCGAAGTGTTATCGAAAGCGATTTCGTCCGCGAGGGGGTACACGGACGCTGTGAAGAGAGCCTCTCAGGCGATCAATGCGGAACACGGGGTTGCCACGGCCATGGACTTCATCGAATCCAGGGCTTAAGCCGCCTGGGCGAGGTATTCCTCCCAGTGAGGTTGAGGCCGCTCGATACCGCGAACCAACCAGGCTGAGCCGTAGGGTGCCTTCGGAACGATGCGCAGCTGCCACCCCATCTCTTGCGGGGTGCGATCACCTTTGATGTTGTTGCACTTAAGACAGCAGGCCACCAGGTTTTCCCATGAGTCTGCTCCGCCTCTAGAGCGCGGAACCACATGGTCGATGGTGGAGGCGTGGTGCGAGCAGTAGGCACACCGATTGGAGTCTCGACGAAGCACACCTCTTCTAGAGACGGGGACCGTGCGGGTGTGAGGAAGGCGCACATAGCGTGCGAGGACGATCACTGTGGGTCGATCAAATTCGCCAAACACTGTTCGCACCGGGTGAGCATGATCTGTCTCTAAGACGTGAGCTCGACCATTCATCACCAGCACCATTGCTCGGCGGAAACTCACGACAGACAGTGGCTCATAGCCCGCATTCAAGACAAGTGTTCTCGCAGCAGGATCGGCGAGCGCTGGCTTCAGCGTTGCCTCAAGAACAGGGGTCATGATGCCTCCTTCGCGTCAGGCGAACTGCGCACAAAAAAAGGCACTGTCGAATGACAGTGCCTATGAGCATGCGTGGTGAGACACACGATGGCCCGGGGCCGGTGTCCCATCTGTATCCGGAAGTGCGCGCGAGAGTCGCAATTGGCGCCAGAGCCTATAACCACGACCTTCTCCTTCCCACGCGAGGCCGGATGAGGGAAGTGTATCCGCGAAATACACACAATTGGTGAACCAAAACGCGTCCACACCGAAGTGTTATTTCGCGAGATAAATGTGCGCTGCGATCTCGTCAGACAGCGACAACGGGGAGTCTTTTTCCATCGAGGCGATGGTGAATCCACCCTTCGGGTCGGTCTTTGCCTTCACGCGCTCCCCTGGGACAATTCCTAAACGGTGGAGCTTGGCGAGAGTATCCGGCTCAAATTGGGCGGGTTCTCCAATTCGACGCATGACACCACTTGCCCATTCCGAGGTGGCGAAGTCGGTCAGCTTGATCACACCATCGAGGAATGGCTTGGCTTTCTTGCCCCCTATTCGCTCAAGGGCAGGAATGGGGTTTCCATAGGGGGATTCTGTGGGCTCGCCCAACAGGGTGAAGAGTTTCTTCTCGACTTCTTCGCTCATCACGTGTTCCCACCGGCAGGCTTCGTCGTGCACGAGCGACCAATCTAAGCCGATGATGTCAACTAGCAACCGCTCGGCAAGCCTGTGCTTCCTCGCAACACTCAGTGCAGTGTCTCGGCCGTGAGCAGTCAGCGACAACGTGCGGTCATCCTCAACTACAAGAAGTTCGTCGCGCTCCATACGAGCAACCGTTTGAGAGACGGTAGGGCCTGAGTGGCCAAGCCGCTCAACAATTCGGGCACGAACCGGGACAATTCCTTCTTCTTCCAAGTCCAAGATCGTGCGCAGATACATCTCAGTGGTATCTACAAGATCAGTCATTGGAGTCCTTTAGCTCGCGCAGTGTCAGCACTGCCGAAAGTGTAACCAACGCTCGCGGGAGGCTTCTTGATAGGGCCCTAGGATTAGGGGAGTGAACGCGATCACCATTCCGGTAGAACTAAAGCCCCTCGATGGCCGCTTTGGCGCTGGCCCGTCAAAAGTCCGCGCTGAACAAATCGATCACTTAGTGAGTAACCAGGGCATTCTTGGCACCTCGCACCGCCAGGCGCCCGTCAAAGACCTTGTCGGCCGTGTCCAAAAAGGGCTTTCTGAACTGTTTCGACTTCCCGATGGATACGAAGTAGTCCTCGGAAATGGTGGCTCCACTGCACTGTGGGACGTTCTCGCCGCGAGCCTCATTAGCGCTCGAAGTGGCCACTTGAGTTTTGGTGAGTTTGGGCAAAAATTTGTCACCAGCGCCACCACTCCCTGGCTCGAAGCGCCTCATGTCGTAAAGAGTGAACCGGGAACCAGGGGAACGCTCGAGGCAATTTCTGGCATTGACGTCTACGCCTGGCCCCACAACGAAACCTCCACCGGTGTTGCCTCATCCATTGGCCGCGTCGCAGGTGCAGATGCTGGAGCTCTCACCGTCATTGATGCAACGAGCGCTGCAGGTGGTATCGACTTCGACGTCACCGAGACTGACGTCTACTACTTCGCCCCACAGAAAAACTTCGCCAGCGACGGTGGATTGTGGTTTGCGCTGATGTCACCCGCAGCCATTGCGCGTGCCGAAGCAATCGCATCGACCGACCGCTACATTCCCCCGTTTTTAAGCTTGACCCAAGCAATTGATAACTCGAGACTCCAGCAAACCTTAAACACCCCAGCACTTGCCACGTTGTTGCTGATGGAATCCCAGGTCAACTGGATGCTGGAGCTTGGCGGCTTGAGCGCGTCTGCAGCGAAGACCACCGCCAATTCAGACCACCTGTACACCTGGGCCGAATCACATGAGCTGTTGACCCCGTTTGTGGCCAAACCAGAAGACCGCTCGCCGGTCATCGTCACCATCGACGTGGACGAGAGCATCGACGCGACGGAGCTGACGAGAGTTCTTCGGGCAAACGGCATCGTCGACACTGAGCCTTACCGAAAGCTCGGCCGTAACCAGGTGCGCATCGCAACCTTTGTCGGAGTGGAGCTGGATGACCTTCAGCGCTTAAGCGCCAGCATCGACTACGTGATGGAGCGTCTGGCGAACTAGTCGTCGTCAACGTCGACGTGGTCAAACACGTCGTTTGGCTCTTCGGGAACCTCTAGTTCAGCGGGGTCTAAATCGAGCTGGTCGATGTCGATTCCATCAAGATCATCGTCAATATCAATTTCGTCGTGGTCGTCATCGTCGTCGTCCACTGCGCTCTCCGCGCGCTCTGCTTCTTGACGCTGGTATTCCTCGAGTCGATCCGCCCACGGCACCCAGTCGGGGGCAAGGAGGGCACTTTCTCCTGGAAGAAGATTCACTTCGAGGACACTAAGTTCCCCGCCCTCACCATCGGTGAGGGTGACGACCCAATTCCAGCCCGGATAGCCGGGCATCATGGACTCAAAAGAGACGGTGTGGAGACCGTTTTGCTCGGCGGAACTCGAGGGACCCACATGTTCATCCCGGGCAATTTCGGCCAGAGCGTCCCGAGCAATGTCGACTACACGGTCGGCGTCAATTGTTGCTTTTTTCTTAGCCATCAAACTCGTCCGCTACGCGACGAAGCATGGTGGCAACTTTCCCGGAGAAGTCGCGCTCGGGGTAGCGGCCACGACGCAGGTCGCCTCCGACCTTGTCGAGCACCTTCACGAGGTCTTCCACAATCACAGCCATGTCCTCAGCGCCCTTGCGGTCAGAGCGCTCTCGCACGGGTTGGTCGATGATTCTGGCAGTAAGCGCCTGCGCGCCACGCTTGCCGTCAACGATGCCAAAGTCCAATCGGGTTCCCGCCTTGACGCGAGCTCCTTCGGGCAATGCAGAAGCATGCAAAAAGACCTCTTCGCCATCATCCGATTGGATAAACCCGAAGCCTTTGTCCTGGTCGTAAAACTTCACTTTGCCGGTGGGCATGTGCATACTCCTTCATTAGCCAGCTCCTCCACGGAACTGCCCGTCCAGAATAGCGGGGGCGGGGCCTCGATAAGCTGGGGATGTGACCAACCAAGAGCTTCCCCCACCCAGCCGACTCGAACGCGTTCTCGCCACCATGGTGGGCGCCACCATCGGGTTGAGCGTCCTGTCGTTCTTCGCCATCATCATTGCAACGTGGGCGGGCTTCGGCTCGGGAGATTTCGGAACCGGGCTGTGGCCCACGATCACCATGGTGCCGTTGATTGGTCTGCCGATTGGTTTCGTGCTGATTATTGCTCTGCTGGTGGTGAGCACGAGGCGTCGACGTTCGGGCCAGGCCCCTGGTGAGTCACGCTAGCCACATCCTGGGGCTAGTCGACACTTTTTCTCGGCTTGAGCCAGACGCTCTCGCCCGCACGCTTACCCTCCGCCACGTCCCGTTTGCGACCGGCTACACGCCTGTTGATCTGGCGAGAGCGCTGACGCTGGAGAGCGCGATTCGCTCTCACCTGTCGCAACTTACGGCCGAGGAACTAAACGCCCTCAGCCGTTTTCCGGCAGCTACACGCCAAGCCGATCAGCCCTACATCGACCAACTGTTGGCCTGGAGTGACGGGGTCACGACCTTCCGCCGTGCAGAAGTTGACGTACTTCTTGAGCCGTTACTGAGCAACATCCCCGAGCATCAGGGTTCTGGCCCTAGTGCCAGCGAGGTAACGAAGATTGACCCCGATGTGCCAGGCGTTTTTGGCCAGATCGAACTAATGGAGCTGCTTCTTGCACAACTCCAGCGCACCCCTGTCACCGCAGGGAAAAGGAATGACCGAAGCGAACTCTCAGGTCTGGCCAAAGAGTTGGAGTGGGATCTAGATGAGGTCACCGAGCTGGTAGACGCGGGCACGAGGCGCGAACTTCTTGCCTACACACCCCAGTCGCTTCAGATCACACCTCGCGGACTGGCCTGGCGCAATGCGGGTGCTGCATCGAAATGGCTGGAGATCCTGCATCACTTCCGAGACAACGCCCCGCGCTGGTGGCCTAGAACTCTCCCCACCACGATTTCGCGCGAGTCAGTGATGGCCTGCGCTTTTGATTCGTTCCCTTTGGTATCTCTCGATGGCATTGACGAGCTGGTTGAGGATGCCGCACGGTGGGGTCTGACCAAATCAAGTGTGGCCACCACGATTGACCCGTGGTCACCAGATCTCGACGCACTCGTCACAGGCCTGCTGCCTGCTGAAGCATCAGCACTCTTTCCTGACGGCCCCGATTCGGTCATTGCCACTGGTCCCCTCAGCGACGAGCAGGAGGCCAGAGTGAGGTCGTTAGCGGATTGGATCTCGGGAAGCCTTGCGCCCCGCTTCCGCATCACACCTCGCTCGGTGTGTAGGGCGTTACAAAATGGCGTCAGCCCCAACGATTTAAAAGGCACCATTGGGGAGTTAATTCCTTCAGGGATGGGCAACGTCATCAGCGAAATGGTGGCCGACACTATTTCTCGAGCAGCATCCCTGTCACTGATCAGCGAAGGTGGCCATTGCCTCATTCGCTCAGACAACGAGCTGACGCTTGCTCTGATTAAAGCCGATCGGCGCTTATCCGCCGCCGCTATCAGCGAGCGCGAGAGCGAGCTGTATAGCCCGTGGTCTCCCGAGTCTCTCCACGAACTGCTCTTCGATGAGAATTACCCCCACTTGGTGCGCACTCAGGACGGATCTCTCTTACCCCTCGAGGGAGCAGCCACGCGCACACCTCAAGAAACCAGTTGGTCAGCACACTCTGTATCGGAATTGATTAACTCCTTCACCAACGATGTGGATGGCTCTGCTCTCACTGAAGCCATCGAACTCGCCATTGCCGAGAAGTGTGCGATCGCGGTGACGGTCACGATGAATGGTGGCCCGGTGACGTTGAGGATCGAGCCCCACGCGCTCAAAAATGGTCGCCTGCGAGGACTCGATACCCGCTCTGATGTGGAGCGAACGATCCCGATGTCCCACGTTCTCTCAGTCACTGCCGGGGACTAGATTAGCCAAAGCGCCTAGACTGGCCGATTGTGGTTGACACGGGTGCGGCAATTGTCCAAAGCGACAAAACAGTCCTTATTGAGCTCCAACACCCAGGAAGCGAAGACGCCCGCCACGACATCGCGGTCTTTGCGGAGCTCGAGCGCGCACCAGAACACGTCCACACCTATCGCATCTCCAGGCTTGCTCTGTGGAATGCCCAAGCAGCTGGCCACAGTGTCGACGAGATTCTTGGCACCCTCACTCTCCACTCACGCTTTCCCGTTCCTGACAACGTTGTGGCGGACATCACCGACGCGTTTGCGAGGTGCGGTCGCTTGGAAATCACCAAGAGTGACGATCAGCTCATCCTCTCCGGCGACGAGGCAATCATCGATGAGGTGTCTCGCTCCAAGAAAATGGAGGCTCTCATTGCGGAGACACTCTCCCCTACCTCGCTTCTAATTACCCCGTTGTCTCGCGGCAAGGTGAAACAAGAGCTATTGAAGCTTGGCTGGCCGGCCACCGACCACGCCGGTTACACCGAGGGCGAAGCACTCCAAATTGATTTGTCGACAGATGGTTTCTCACTTCGTGATTACCAACTGCGCGCGGTTGAGCGGTTTGTCGATCAGGGCTCTGGGGTTGTCTGCTTGCCCTGTGGCGCCGGGAAAACCCTGGTGGGCGCCGGGGTCATGGCCGATATCGATCAGGCCACGTTGATTTTGGTGACAAATACTCTTTCGGCCCATCAGTGGAAGCGAGAGCTGTTGGAGCGCACCTCTCTGACCGAAGACCAGATTGGTGAGTATTCGGGCTCGGTCAAGCAGATCAAGCCGGTCACTATTGCTACCTATTCGATCGTGACGGCAAAGCGCCAGGGCGAATTTAGGCATATCGGCCTGCTCGGCGATCAGCGCTGGGGCTTGGTCATTTACGACGAAGTGCACCTCCTGCCGGCGCCAGTGTTCCAACTCACCGCGGAACTCCAAGCTACGAGGCGCCTTGGTCTCACCGCCACGTTAATTCGAGAAGACGGCCGAGAAGGCGATGTGTTTAGCCTCATTGGGCCCAAGCGCTACGACGCAGCGTGGAAGGACCTCGAGAGGGCAGGCTACCTCGCCCCGGCCGAATGCGTGGAGGTAAGGCTGGAGCTACCCGATGCTGATCGTCTCCACTACGCAACGCTTCCGGATAATGAGCGCTACCGCTTCGCGAGCTCTTCCGCGTCGAAAGACTCCATTGTTGAGCGCATCGTCGCCTCGCACCCCGGAGAGCGCATTTTGGTGATGGGCATGTATCTCGATCAACTCGAGCGCATCGCGTCCCATCTGGATTGCCCCGTGATTACGGGTGATACCCCGATGGCGGAGCGCGAAGTCTTGCTTCAGGAGTTTCGAGAGGGCACGCGAAAACTCCTTGTTGTGTCCAAGGTGGCGAACTTCTCCATCGACTTGCCAGAAGCTTCGATTGCGATCCAAATATCGGGAACCTTTGGATCGCGCCAAGAAGAAGCCCAACGCCTCGGCCGAATCGTTCGGCCAAAGTCAGATGGCAGGCAAGCAGTGTTTTATTCTGTGGTGACCAGGGACACCCTCGACCAGGACTACGCACTCAACCGCCAACGCTTCCTCACCGAGCAGGGCTATGGCTACCGAATCGTCAAAGCAGCAGAGCTATAGAGCGCCCAGACTTTTCATAAATAACGTTCAGAAAAGCTCCAGCTAACTATCAGACACTTGTTTCATGGCTGACGGAGCAAAAATCCTCATTGTCGACGATGAACCAAACATTCGCGACCTACTCACCACCAGTCTGCGCTTTGCAGGCTTCCAAGTCCGCGCCGTCACTACCGGCGCACAAACCATCTCAGCGGTGCTCGAAGAAGAGCCAGACTTAATCCTTCTCGACATCATGTTGCCTGACATCAATGGGTTTGGGGTGACCAAGCGCTTGCGTGCGAGCGGCTATACCTGCCCCATTTTGTTCTTGACAGCAAAGGATGCAACCGAAGACAAAATCCAGGGCCTCACCGTGGGTGGCGATGACTATGTCACCAAGCCCTTCAGCTTGGATGAAATCGTTGCTCGTATTCGCGCCATTCTTCGTCGCACCAAGCAGGAAGAAGACGAGTCGACGCTCAAGGTGGGCGAGATCAGCATGGATCAAGACACCCACGAAGTCACTGTCAACGGCGTCGACATCGAACTCTCCCCCACCGAGTTCAAGTTGCTGCGTTATTTGATGCTGAACCCCAACCGCGTGCTGTCAAAGGCTCAAATCCTTGACCACGTGTGGGAATACGACTTCAACGGCGATGCGGGCATCGTCGAGAGCTACGTGTCTTACCTTCGCCGCAAGCTCGATCCCCACACGGATGAGCCGTTGATTCAGACCAAGCGCGGCTTTGGCTACATGCTCAAAACCGGCAAGGCCTAATCTGGCTGTATGTATGAACGGTTAGCCCAGTGGTGGGCTGCAACATCGTTGCGGACCAAAATCACTGGTGTGACCGTTGTGGTGGTCACCATCGGGCTAATGATCATTGGCCTTGGCACCGTGATCACCATCGAGCGTTACCTCACCGCTCAAACAGACGACAAGATCGCTCAAGCCGCGTCGACCCTTCCTGACGTGTTGGGCACGGGGGCGTTTAACGCCTTTGACCGTGTGGGACAAACCGCGCTGTCTAATGAGTTTTTCCTGGCGGCAGTGAGTGCGTCAGGAACGGTGATTGCCAGCAACCTCGAAGAGGGCCACGAAGAATACGGCCCCGATGTCTCGAAATTGAGCCTTGGAGTCATTAGTGACGCCAAACACCCCTTGACGCTCAACAGCATTAACGGGGAGACCACCTGGCGAGTAATGACGTACAAGCTGAACGTGATTAGTGCATCCGATGGCCAAGTCCTCCCTGCCACTCTCGCGGTGGGAATCGACATGGAAGAGACCAAACGGATTGTCGGAAGCTTCGCCTCGGTCTTCCTGGCCTTCAGCCTGGTCGTCGTGGTGTTGAGTGCCGCACTGACTCGACTGCTGATCAGTAGGACATTTAGGCCACTGCGCGAAGTAGAAGAAACCGCTGCACGCTTTGCCGGCGGGGATTACACCCAGCGCCTAGGCGGCTCAACCCCCAATACGGAAGTAGGTCGTCTGACCCGCTCGCTCAACACAATGCTTTCTCGAATCGACCGGGCGTTTAGAGACCGCGCTGACACGATCGAGCAGATGCGCCGCTTCATCGCTGACGCCTCCCATGAGCTTCGCACCCCCTTGGTGTCGGTACGCGGATACGCCGAGTTGTATCGCATGGGTGGCCTCAAGACAAAAAAGGACGTTTCTCAAGCCATGGAGCGCATTGAGAAAGAAGCCCAGCGGATGTCTACTCTTGTCACCGACTTGCTTGAACTGGCGCGACTAGACGAGAACAAGCCCGTTGAAATGTCAAGAGTGTCTCTGCTCACGCTTGCCCAGGATGCCGCCTTAGATAATTCCGCCATTGCACCAGACCGTGTAATCGCAGCGAGCTTGGCCGATGGATCTCTGCCAGAGGACGTAGTGATTGACGCCGAAGAGGACAAACTTCGCCAGGTGCTCACCAACTTGCTCCAAAACGCCAGACGCTTCTCGCCAGAGGGCTCCCCTATCGAAATCTCAGTATCTCGCCAGCGGCGCCCGGATCGAGCCATGATTCGCGTGGTCGACCACGGCGAAGGAATCCCCGAGCAAATCAAAGAAAAGATCTTCCAGCGGTTTTGGCGAGCCGATACCTCCCGCGCCCGCGAAACAGGTGGCTCGGGACTGGGCTTGGCAATCGTTGCAACCATCGTCGCTCGCCACCATGGTGAAATACGCGTCGTAGACACCCCTGGCGGTGGAGCGACTTTCGAAGTGAGCTTCCCCCTTGTCCACACTGGAAAATAAACCGGCTCACTCCACTTCTCGAGAAAAGTCCGTGCGCCAGTAGCGCCGGTAGGTCAGTGTGTGGCTCCAGACAAGGAGAACCATGACCACGTACCACGTTGATAGCGAGGCGGTCCGCCAGGCCACCGACCACGCGAACGCCACCATTGCTCGGGTGCAAGGCGACATGCAGCAACTCACCAGCCACCTACAAGCTCTACAGTCATCATGGTCTGGACAAGCCTCCACTGCGTTTCAAAGTGTCCTCGCGGAATGGCGTAATACTCAGCTCGCGGTTGAGGGCCAGCTCCTTCAGATCACCCAGTCACTCGGCTTCGCAGCACAGCACTATGCCGAAATGGAGGCGCAAAACGCGAGGCTGTTTATGCGATGAGGCTAGTAACTAAGGGTGAGTGAGTCACCCTTAGCTCTGGAAACACAGGGGTAAAAGGCATTAATTTCGTCCTTATCCTCATCGCTCATGACAGAGTCCAAGTGGGCGGGAACACCGGCCACTACGCGAAGCTCGCAGCTTCCACACACCCCCCTCTTGCAGGAACCAGACACCGGAATGCCAACTTGTTCCATGGCGTCAAGAATCGGAGTATCTGCGTCAACAGCGATCTTTTGGCCCGTCGGCTCCCAGGTCACCGTGAGTGCAGACGCGGTGTGTTCGGATGAGCGATCCCTCGGGGTAAAGCGCTCCAGGTGCAACCGCTCAGCGGGCACAACCTTTTCGAGCTCTGCCATCAAGCTTTCTGACCCGCATGCATAAATATGAGCAGTGGGGTCCACAACATCAGCGAGGGAAATTCGCTTGCCCTTCTCGCTCGTCACATAGGTGAACAGCCGATCGCCGCAGGTCTTTGCCAATTCATCTGCGTACGCCATTGATTCGCGCTCTCGGCCGATGTAGATAACTTCCCACTGGCGTTGGGCAGGTAGGGATGCCAACATCGAGCGAATTGGGGTTATTCCAATTCCACTTGCCACAAATTGATAGCGCTTATGGGGACGAAGTGAGAACGTTTGGAGCGGGTAATCAACTTCGAGCTCCATGCCCTCCAGTAGGTTCTCGTGAATCCACCGGCTTCCCCCACCCTCGCCACGGGTATTAAGCACCGCGATCGTCAAAGTGGTGTTGTCGGCAGGGTCGCCGCAGAGTGAATATTGCCGTTCGAGGCCATTGGGTAGATGCAGTGTCACGTGAGAACCAGCGTCCCAATCAAGGTCGATACCGGAGCCCACTGGACTCAATACAAACTCGGCAACGTCCTTGGCTACCTCTCGCCGTGAGAGCACTTTGGCGGTGAAGGTGGACGCAGTCGAAGTCTCGGCTGGCGTGATCTTCGACTGCGCTGGGGCCGAAGGCTTCGGCGAGGCCGAAGCAGAGCGCTTCACCAAGACGATGCGAACTACTGCAGCGAGCGCAGTCGCAGTCACCAAGACGATACTGAGAGCGAAGTACCACGTCTCTCCCACGTCTGTTCCGACCATTCCCGCGTGCAAGGCAACGACGAAGAGGCTGAGGTAGCTCAGATAGTGGATGGCTTTCCATACAGGTTGCGGGATCCAGTTCATTCCCAACGCGGTAGCCCAGGTCAACAGCATTGCCCATAGGCCAATGACGCCTAGGGCTACCCCTAGCGGTTTATAAGTCGAGTGGAAAGGCACCAATAGGTCGAGAATGCTGAAGTCCACGAACGTGTCCAGGTACAGCGACACGATGTGAGTTCCAACCATCAAAACGCCAAGAGTCGACAGATAGCGATGAACAGCCTTCAGCCATTCCGGGTTATCTGCTCCCCTAAGAATGCGGGTCTTGAGCAAGATGCCAAAAAGCGCTGACATCGTCAGCAACACCCATGCGATCACCGCGCTCGAGCGGGTGATGTACCACCAGACAGCGGGGTTGGAAAAATCAAGCACGATATTCAGGCCAATCTGAGGATCTAATCCACTGGTTGTCGCTGGTGTAAACCCCGGCCTTCATCGAACGACGCTTTGCGTAGGTCAGAAAATCAGACGGAGTCTTCTTGAATCCCACCTTCGCTGACACTTCAGCCTGCCATGCTGTGGGCGCAATCACGGTGACTGCTAGTGACTCCGACTCGACGCTCTGTCCCAATACAGAATCAATGAGGTGATGTGTGGGCGATCCGTCTTCACGAGAGAAGCGACGCTTCAGCTGGCTCGAGGTGGCGACACCTCCGCCTTCAATCTCAATAGTCGACATGCGCGCATCAGCTTGCACTGGGTGGTCCACCGCAAGACGCCATCCGCGCCCGCGAGGCGAATAACCGTCCACTCGAACATCGCCGCCAAGTTCAACCATTGCCCCCAGTGCACCAGATTCCCTAATAAAGCGTGCAATCAAATCAGCAGCAAAACCTTTTCCGATGCCTCCGGAATCAAGGGTGGTGCCTTTGGGGAGAGTGACTGTGTTGCCCTCAACCACAATTGCTTCCATGGAGCCTGGCGCTTTAGCGGATTCGGGGAGTTCTGTGAAGCGCGTTGGATCAACAAGAGAGTGGGTATATCCCTCTTTGAGAAGAGCGGGCAGCAAAGTGGGGTCGAAAGCGCCCTGAGTCTCCCGATGAGCGACCTGCATCACTTCGAGCAATTCAATGGTCCTCGGATCCACAACAACAGGCTTACCTTCAGCCCAATTCAGCTCGCTGATATCTGAGTCTCGACTAAACCGAGTCCAGAGCCCTTCCAATTCGTGGGCGAGTCCAATCGCATCGTCAACCAGACCTTCTCGGCCACCAACCACGCTGATTGAGGCATTAGATCCCATCACGCGAAATTCGCGCCTGGAGACAACCGCCTCTGAGCCGTCGCCGAAAGAAGCCGCAAGTACGGCTTCTTCAGCAGGGTCGACCTGAAAGGTCGTGAGATTAATCACGATGCAGCGGTGTGCGTATCAACAGCGACCGGTTCCGCCTGAACAGGAGCGGGAGTCGCAACCACCGGGGCGGGCGCAACCTCCACCGTGGGAGCTGGCTCGGTGGCTTGGAGTGAGGCTTCTGTAATCGGCTGGACAGGACCCAACAGTTCTGGCTGAGCAATCTGCGCCACCTGAGCAGTTGCCACCACTGTTTCTGCTGCAACAATCGGTTGCTCAGCAGCGGCGGTTGACTCAACCGTTGCCACAGCTTGTGACTGGAGGAATCCCGCGAGGCCAAAGAATGCAAACGAAGTAGCGAAGCTTGCGACTTGTTTCGTCCACCCGGCTACCGGGCGAGAATTCTGATTCTTAGTCATCGTCGTGGTCGTCGTCGTGGTCCTCGTCATGGTCGTCGTCGTGGTCGTCGTCGTGGTCGTCGTCGTGGTCGTCGTCGTGGTCGTCATCATCATCGTCGTCCCCTGAGTAGGAGGAACCCGATGAGGTCGCGTCCACTGTCGCAGAGGATGTGGAAGAGGAAGCAGCTGCCGCGGCAGTGGTACTAGTGGTCGAAGTGGCTGATTGAGTCGGAGCCGGAGCAGGCTCGGAATAGGTCGATCCCGATGTGGCCGCATCAACAGTTGCTGTGGCCGTCGCTTGGGTGGCCGTGGCGGTAGTGCCCCCGGTGGTCTTGGACTCCGAATACACCGAGGCCCCAGAGGTCGCATCCACAGTGGCGCTCGGCGTCGAAGACGACGTCGCAGAAGTAGTCG
>CAYXEM010000007.1:0-16851 GCA_964464045.1 uncultured Microbacteriaceae bacterium
CCGGCATACAGGAAAACTGAAGCCAGGTCGAGGCGGGCTGCGGCCATCAACATTCCAGGAATCGACTTGTCACAACCGGCAAGCAAGACGGAACCGTCGAGGCGCTCGGCCTGCATCACGGTTTCTACCGAGTCACAGATGACCTCGCGGGAAACCAGCGAAAAGTGCATGCCCTCGTGACCCATGGAAATACCGTCAGAAACCGACACGGTTCCAAACTGCAGCGGGTATCCACCACCGGAGTGGACACCTTCTTTGGCGGCCTGGGCAAGGCGGGAGAGGGAAAGGTTGCAGGGAGTGATTTCGTTCCAGGAGCTTGCAATACCGACCTGAGGCTTATCCCAGTCGTCATCTCCCATGCCGACGGCACGGAGCATTCCGCGGGAGGTGGTGGCCTCAATACCGTCGGTGACTACTCGTGAACGAGGTTTCATATCTGCAGACATGCCCACCAGTCTATCCGCGCGATAGATATGACAGAGCGGGCGGGAAAACCCGCCCGCTCTGGTTCACCACGGGTGACTACTGGAGGGGAGACGTCTCCTGGTCAGTGGTGTCCGGAACCAGGTCGGCTCCGGTGTCGGTGAGGTCATCGGTCATCTGATCGTCTTGACCA
This sequence comes from uncultured Microbacteriaceae bacterium, assembly GCA_964464045.1. Classification (GTDB taxonomy): domain Bacteria; phylum Actinomycetota; class Actinomycetes; order Actinomycetales; family Microbacteriaceae; genus Pontimonas. Next base: position 617 of record CAYXEM010000007.1, read on the forward strand.
AACTGGTTGTGCATCATGGCGCCATCCCCGCGCTCGTCGTGAAGACCCCGTTCGTCGTGGCTGTGGTCTCCGCTTCGTCCGGGACCACCGGAGAATCCGCGACCTGGGCCGTCACTGCGGCCACCACGAGGACCGTCGGCAAAGTTTCCTTGCTGGCCCTGTCGTTGTTCAACCATGCTTTGGAACATTTCGCGGGCTTGGGCTTGGTCTTTGACCTCAGCGCCGAGGGCGAAACCTGTTCCGCCGATCAGCAGTGCGCCAACAACGGCGCCTGCTGAAATTCCGATGATGTGAGAGGTCTTCATGAGGTGATCCTTCCTGGTCAGGCGTGTGCCTGTGTGATTCACAGTAGGAAAGCGACCTCGGTAAGCCCTATGGCTGGGCTATGGCGACGCCCGGAAGACCCTATGCGTTTGCTAAACGGCGATCGGCCAGAGACTGCAAGAACTTCGCCACGTCAGGGATTGTTTCGATGCGGTAGCGAGCGATCGATGCTTGGAGGCCGACCTTGATTCCCACATCGCCCTCGCCCATTACTGCGAGCGCGTCTTCATCAGTTACGTCGTCACCCATGAACAAGGTGGCCTCGGGTTTGATGTGGCCCATCAACGCTTTAATTCCATCGCCCTTGGTTTGGGATTGCAGCGAGGACTCGATGATTCCGTGGCCGAGACGAGTAGTGAGCGCATCGCCGTAGCGGGCAATTGCTTTTCGTGCTTCGGCGTGGACTGCCTCTTCTACCGAGTGATCAAGTCCCCTGGTGTGAAGAGCTGCACCCCACGGCTTTGTTTCCACCCATGTACCGGGGAAGTGGTCTGCGACGGCCCTAAAGTCTTCCCACACTGCTTCGAGGTCATCTTGATTGGCCGTGGGGACGGCAATCACACCACCGTTGGCCGGGCCTTCCACCTCAATGCCATGAGAACCCACCATCCACCATCGGGGATCTGCTTGCGCCACAACACGAAGATTGGCCAGCCCTCGCCCACTCACCAGCGAGAGCGTGACGCCGGGCGCCTCAATGAGAGCGTCCAATGCTGCGCGGCCTTCGGGGGTGATTCGTGAATCGTCCGGGTTATCGACTAACGGTGCGAGCACACCGTCAAAGTCCAGCGAGACCAGCAGAGTCTTTGCCTCGACGAGCCGGTCAAGGGCCACATCGAGTGATGAGGTCTCGCTCATCGCCGTCTCACCGGTGCTTTAGGTGACACGGCATCAAGAAATGAGGTGGCCCACTTCTTGACGTCGTTTTCTTGGACGACTTTTCGAAGCGAGCGCATGCGTCGCTGCTGCTCTGGCTTCGACATTGCGGCAGCTTCGGCAAACACGGCTTTCACACCGTCAATGTCGTGGGGGTTAATTAAGAGCGCATCGTCGAGTTCATCGGCGGCACCCGCGAACTCGCTCAAGACGAGAACACCGAGATCATCTGCCCGCGAGGCGACAAACTCTTTGGCCACCAAGTTCATGCCATCACGCAACGGACTTACAACCATCACGTCGGCAGCCAAATACATCGCCACCATTTCTTCACGGGTGATGTTTTGGTGCAAGTAGACGATGGCGGGGCGGCCCACATGCCCGTACTCGCCGTTGATGCGGCCGACTTGAATTTCGATGTCATCGCGGAGGAGTTTGTAGCTCTCCACCCGCTCGCGGCTGGGGCTTGCCAGTTGCACAAACACCGCGTTCTTCGCGCTGAGTGTGCCCTCCTGGAGCATTTCGCCGAAAGCTTTGAAGCGGTGACGGATGCCCTTGGTGTAATCGAGGCGGTCAACGCCGAGGAAAATCGTTGTGGGCTTTCCAAGCTCCGCGCGGATTGCTTTCGCGCGCTCCTGCACGGCTTCTGAATCAGCAAGCTTTGCAATCGCGGCCTGGTCCAACGAGATGGGGAATGCATCGACTGTGACCAATCTCGTCTTACTCGCGGTCGTCGGTGGAGCATTTCGACCGCGTTTAGGGCCAGCATTCATGGGAACGCGGACGATGTGCTCTTGCATTGAGTAGCCGAGATTGCGACTAATCGCGTGGCGCATGTTCTCCGCATCAGATTCCCTTTGGAACCCGACTACGTCTGCGCCGAGCAGGCCATGGAGAATCTCTGCTCGCCACGGAAGCTGGGCAAAGAGGTCGTAGCCCGGGAAGGGAATGTGGTGGAAGTAGCCGATCTTTAGATCCGGTCGGAGCTTTCGAAGCATCTGTGGCACGAGCTGAAGTTGGTAGTCGTGGACCCAGACGAATCCACCCTCAGAGGCAACAGCAGCGGCCGCAACGGCGAAGCGCTTGTTGACGTCTTGATAGCGATCCCACCACTCACGGTGATATTCGGGGTGGACGATGACGTCGTGATACAGCGGCCAAATAGTCGCGTTCGAAAATCCTTCATAGAACTCGACCAAGTCCTGTTCGGACTGAGCCACGGGCACGTAATAGGTCTTGCCTTGGGTGAATGGCTCAGGGGTGACATCCGGAAGGCCCGGCCAGCCCACCCAGGCCGCGTCACGGTTTCTCATTACCGGAGCAAGCGCTGCCACGAGACCACCGGGTGTGGTCACCCACGACTGAGTGCCGTCCTTTTTGGGCTTCGGGTTTACCGGTAGGCGGTTAGACACCACCACGAAATCGAAAGTGGGAGTCTGTGCTTTTTTCGCCATGGATGAGCCTTTCGGGCGATCGAATCCACTAGCCAGGCTAGCACCGGGCCCACACCTTCGACAGGGGCGATACCCTCGACATATGCGCAGGTTCCTTTTCAGTAGCAGCATCGTCTCCGCCGTACTCTCCGGCGTGGGACTCGTGCGTCAAACCATGCGCGGACCTCGGGATTGGCGCACCGGCCTGTTGTGGCTGAGCTGGCTGATCTCGATGATTCTCGCCGTCGCAGCGGTTCTGGATCGCTCTCGCGACGACGAGTTCTAGTGGCCCCAAATGGCGTCGTAGAGCATGTAGAGCCCAAGGCCTCCGAGCGCGACACCGCCACCTGCACGCACTCCTACTAAGCGGTCTTCAGAGCGACCAAACCATTCACGGGCAAAACCAGCACCAACAGCCCAGACGGAATCACTGGCAATGCCGATGATGGTGAAGATCAGGCCCAAGAACAGCATCTGAGCAATCACCGAGGCGCCGTTAGGACTGACAAATGCCGGCAAGGTGGCGACAAAAAAGACAATCGTCTTGGGGTTGGTAATGCCTACCCCAATTGACTCCACAAACAGTTTTGTGTGGGTGGGTCTGGTGAGCACCTTTTCGACTGTGGCGTGGTCGTTTCGGTGTCGGATTGCCTGGATGGCAAGCCACAAGATGATGAGCGCTCCGCCCAGTTTCAGCGCAAAGAACAGCGGTGGCAACGCGATCACGAGTGCGCCGAGACCGAAGGCCACGGCCAGAATTTGAACTCCCACTCCGGTCGCATTTCCGAGGACACTAATAAACGCTGCTCGCTTACCCCAGGCAAGAGCGCGGCCAATGGAATACAACACACTGGGACCTGGAATCACGATGATAATCAACGCAATGAAGCTAAACGCGACCACACTTGACCACTCGGGCATGGCGCAAATGTACACCTCAATTTGAGCCGAATTAGAGTGGATGTAGCCACACAAATTCTTGGTCGATGCAAACGAGGTGATTCGTGGTCACGCTAAGCCTCATCACCGATGCCTTCATCCCCAGAACCGAGGCTCTTGCGCTTCTTGAATCCGCGCTCGGCGTGCGAGTATCCGGGGACAATCTGGCGGAGAATTACTTTTTACTCGGCGAGGATGTGCGCCTTTCGATTGAGATTCCAAAGTTTGGCGAGGATCTGCCCCTCACCCTCGATTTCTCGGGGACAAACCCAGCGCTTCTTCGCGAGTCGGCACTGGAAGTGTCCGCCGCAGTGAAGGAGTCCCTTGAGTGGAGCTGTCAACTACACGAATGGGAGACCGGAAATGAATAGGGTCCGCTGGGAGCGCGCCACAGAGATTCCCCTTCTCATTGCCGGGTTTGTGTTTCTCTTTGCCTACTCATGGCAAGTACTCGCGCCTCACGACACCGCGATGTATGTGGCCATGGAGTGGGCGACAATCCTGGTCTGGGTCTTTTTTGGCGTGGACTACGCAGCCCGGCTGGTCCTCACCAAAGAACGAGGCCGGTGGTTTATCCGAAACTTCCTGGACTTCCTCGTCATCGTCCTCCCCGCCCTGCGCCCACTGCGCCTTCTGCGCCTCGTCCTTCTGGTGCGAGTGTTCCAACGCCACGCCCCCTCTCTCGTGCGCAATCGAATACTGAGCTACGCATCGCTGGCCACGGTTCTACTCACCTACATCGCTGCGCTCACCGTGTTGGAAGCAGAGCGAAAGTTTGGCGAAATCACAACCTTTGCTGACGCGCTGTGGTGGTCTCTTGTCACCATCACCACCGTGGGTTATGGCGACTACACCCCCGTTACGGGCCTTGGTCGAGCGATCGCGGTGGGGTTGATGTTTGGCGGAATTGTGCTTGTCGGAATCATCGTCGGAACGCTGAGTTCGTGGATTGTGGAGAGCGTCACCGAAGACACCGAGGAAAGCATCGACGAAACAACCGCTGCAGTCGTTGAGCTACGAGATGAAATTCGCCAACTGCGCGCTGCGATCGAAGACCAGGGAATAGATACCGAGAAGCGCCTATAGCGTCACACCCCAGTTCAGGTGGCTACTGTGAAGTCATGAACATCCTCATCGTGGGCGCTGGTGGAGTGGGAAATGCTCTGGCGCGGATACTTGCCCGTCGGTCTTTCATCACACGTGTGACCGTCTCTGACTACGACGTCAACCGAGCCACTGCAGCGGTCGAATGGGTTTCTACCCGTCACCCTGAGATGGCCGATCGCTTTCACGCTCGGGCAGTCGACGCCTCCTCAGCGTCGTCTGTTGCGAAGGTCGCGAAGGAAGCTGGCGCAGACATCGTGGTGAACGCGGTTGAGCCGTCGTTTGTGAAGACAGTGTTCCAAGGGGCATTCGATTCGGGTGCGAACTACATGGACATGGCGATGAGCTTGTCTCACCCCCACCCCGACGAGCCCTACGCGAAGACGGGCGAAAAGCTCGGCGACTGGCAGTTTGAACGACACGACGAGTGGGTAGCTGCCAAGCGTCTCGCCGTTGTGGGGTGCGGCGTTGAGCCAGGACTCTCCGACATCTTCGCCCGCTATGCCGCCGACCATCTCTTTTCGGATGTGGATGAGTTTGGGGTGCGAGACGGGGCAAACCTGGTTGTTACTGACGATGAGGGGAACGAGATCTTTGCACCCTCGTTCAGTATTTGGACCACTATCGAAGAGTGCCTCAATCCTCCGGTCATCTTTGAAAAAGACCGCGGATGGTTCACCACCGAACCCTTTAGCGAACCAGAAATCTTTGACTTCCCGGGCGGTATTGGCCCTGTTGAATGCGTCAACGTCGAGCACGAAGAAGTATTGATGATGCCGCGCTGGCTCGATGGCAAACGAGTCACCTTCAAATACGGACTCGGTGAAGACTTCATCGGCGTCCTGAAAACGCTCAACACGTTAGGCCTGGATAAGACCGACGCGGTGTCGGTGCGCTCCGCCGAGGCAGGCGGTCGGGTAAGCGTCTCCCCCCGTGATGTGGTGGCTGCCGTATTGCCTGACCCCGCCACAATCGGCCCCAAGATGACCGGCTCAACATGCGCCGGGGTATGGGTAAGGGGCACAGGCAACGATGGCTCCCCCCGCTCGAGCTACCTCTATCACCTGGCCGATAACCAGTGGACGATGGCTGAGTATGAGACCCAATGCGTGGTCTGGCAAACCGCCCTCGCTCCTGCTGTTGTCCTCGAACTATTAAGCAAGGGAACGTGGAGCGGCGAGGGAGTCCTCGGTCCAGAGGCGTTTGACGCAGTCCCCTTCCTCGAGCTCATGTCATCCCCAGAAGCCGACGGAGGATACGGCCAAGAATGGGGAATCCAGGAAAAGGCCTAGTCCATTGCGTGCATAGACTGAATCTATGAGCACCAACGACGGCCTCACCCCGGGCATGCGAGCCCAACTCGACTCACCCTCGTTTCAGGGTCTTGCGACATTTGGCATGCGCCCGTTTGTCACCGAACCCGAACAGCTCGATGCGATCAAGCCAGACATCGCGGTAATTGGGGCGCCATGGGATGACTCGACCACGAATCGCCCGGGAGCACGCTTTGGCCCTCGCGCGCTTCGCGCCAATGCCTACGACCCCGGCACCTACCACCTGGATCTCGGCATCGAAATTTTTGACCACCTCGACGTGGTTGACTACGGCGACGCCATCACCTCCCACGGACTCTGGGAGCCATCCCGCCAAGCAATCTACGACCGCGTCCACGAGGTAACCTCGCGAGGCATCGTCCCCGTTGTTCTCGGAGGCGACCACTCCGTCACCTTCCCCGTCGTTCAAGCCCTCGCTGAAGCCCACGGTGACGGCGAAGTGGCGATGATTCACTTCGATGCCCACGCCGATACCGCATATGAAATCGAAGGGAACTTCGCCAGCCACGGCGCCATGATGCGGCGCATCATTGAGTCGGGCGCTATCCCGGGTGACCGCTTCTTGCAGCTAGGGCTTCGTGGCTACTGGCCAGGTGAAGAAGATCAGAAGTGGATGAGGGAGAACAACCTCAAGCACTACATGATGCAGGAGTTCTGGGAGCGGGGCACTATGCCTGTCATCGATGACGTCATTGCAGAAGCCAAGAAACGTGCACCCAAGGCCTACATTTCAATCGACATCGATGTGCTTGACCCAGGCTTCGCCCCGGCAACAGGAACCCCAGAGCCTGGTGGCTTTGCGCCCATTGATCTGCTTCGCATCGTTCGGCGACTGAGCCTAGAGCTCGACATTGTGGGCTTCGACGTGATGGAAGTTGCTCCGGCCTACGATCACGCCGACGTCACGGTCAATAACGCCCACCGCCTGATTTGGGAGTTCTTTGCCGCGATGGCTGTGAAAAAGCGCGATCGCACGAGCTAGCGCTCATTGAAATGAGCACGCCCTGCGGATAAGCTAGGCCGCGTTGCGGAAGCCTCCTCGATCACACAATCTCCCCCGACGAGAGGCAATCGTGAGCTCATCTAACGAGGTTTTCCCCGTTTCGTTCGAGGTGTATCCACCGCGCTCACCCGAGCACATGGATGCCCTTCTCGAAGCCATCGACTTTTTGGCGAGAGTCACTCCCGACTTCATTTCCGTCACCTTCGGTGCGGGAGGGTCAACGACCAGGGACTCGCTCGCTGTGCTCGAATACATCGAGAAAAACACCCCGACCCACCCACTGGCTCACCTCACCTGTGTGGGAAACAGCACCGAGGAGGCAACTGCTCTTGTGAGATCCTTCGTCGACGCGGGGATCACTCAGTTTCTGGCGCTACGAGGCGATCTTCCAGAAGATCACTCGGCAGAAATCGGAGACCTTCCCCACGCAGAGCACCTTGTTCGCCTCCTCAATGGGCTCTCGCAGGATGGTGCGCCAATTGAGCGCATTGCAGTGGCGGCATTCCCCAATGGGCACCCAGACTCTCCCAGCAAAGACGACGACATTCAGGTACTCCTTCGCAAAGAAGAGTCCGGCGCCACCCTGGCAATTACCCAGCTGTTTTTTGAGGTGGACGAATACACGACATTCGTTGACGCGGCCCGGCGCGCGGGCGTCACAATGGCGATCTTGCCCGGAATTATGCCGATCACCTCCGTGGGTCGCCTGAAGCGAGTACTCGAGCTCACGGGAGAAAAAGCTCCCGATGCCTTGTGGAACGCTTTGGAAGCCGAAGCGGACGCCGCCGGCCAGAAGCGTGTCGGAATTGAATGGGCGGCAAACCTCACCAAAGATTTGCGGGAGGCAGGAGCACCAGGCATCCACCTCTATGCGTTCAACCAGCACGAAACAGTACTCTCTGTCCTAGAACAGGCAGGGGTCAGGTAGCGATGGACGATACTCACAAGCTTCCGCTTCCCGAGCGTTCTCAAAAGCTTCTCGATGAGCTAGCAAAGCGGGTCATTGTCGCCGATGGCGCCATGGGCACCATGCTCCAAGACGCCGGCCCCACCATGGATGATTTCCAAGGCCTTGAGGGCTGCAACGAAATTCTGAACGTCACCCGCCCCGATATCGTCACCTCGGTCCACGACGCCTACTTTGAGGTGGGCGTGGATTGTGTGGAGACGAACACGTTTGGTGCGAACTGGTCCAACCTCTCTGATTACGGCATCGAAGAGCGCATCGAGGAGCTCGCGCAGGCAGGCGCTGAGCTTGGTCGTCAAAGCGCGGAAGGCTTTGAAGCCAGCGACGGTCGGATGCGCTGGGTGCTCGGCTCCATCGGACCGGGAACCAAACTCCCCTCCCTCGGTCACACCAGCTATTCGTTTTTGAAATCAACCTTCGAGCGACAAGCAGAAGGATTGCTTGCCGGTGGCGCGGACGCCTTCATGGTCGAGACATCCCAGGATCTACTCCAAACCAAAGCGGCAATCAACGGCTGCAAGGACGCGATGCGAAAAGCCGGGACTCGCCTGCCCCTCTTCGTTGAAGTCACCGTAGAAACAACCGGAACCATGTTGATGGGATCGGAAATTAATGCTGCGCTCACTGCGTTGGAGCCATTGAGTATCGACATGATTGGGCTCAACTGCGCCACAGGACCCCAAGAGATGAGTGAACACCTTCGCCAGCTCTCCCAACACTCGAACATCCCGGTCATGGTGATGCCAAACGCCGGCCTTCCGGTGCTGACTGCCACTGGGGCGTCGTACCCGCTCGGCCCCAACGAGCTCGCCACCGCGCACGAACAGTTCATTAAAGAATTTGGACTCTCCCTCGTGGGCGGATGTTGTGGAACCACCCCCGCTCACCTCAAAGCAGTTGTAGAACGTGTGGGCTCTGCCAAGACGCTGACGAGAACCCCAGAACCTGACTTTGGTGTGGCAAGCCTGTACCAACACGTGAGTTTGACCCAGGATGGCTCCTACCTCGCCATCGGCGAGCGCACGAATGCCAACGGGTCAAAAGCCTTCCGTGAAGCAATGCTCGAAGGACGCCTCGATGACTGCGTCGAGATTGCGAAGAAGCAGGTTCGAGACGGCGCACACTTACTCGATGTCTGTGTGGACTACGTGGGTCGAGACGGTGTGAGCGACATTCAAGACATCGTCTCCAGGCTCGCTCAGGCATCAGCCCTTCCCCTTGTCATTGACTCCACCGAACCCGCCGTGATTAAGGCCGGACTGGAGCTCATCGGCGGGCGGCCCGTGGTCAATTCGGTCAACTTCGAAGACGGCGAGGGCCCAGGATCTCGCTTTGCCACAGTGATGCCCCTGGTGAAAGAACATGGCGCTGCCGTGATTGCCCTCACCATTGATGAAGAAGGCCAAGCGCGCACCCGCGAGAACAAGGTGAAAATCGCGAGCCGTCTTGTTGACACCTTGATCAACGACTGGGGCATGCGGGTGGAAGACATCATCGTGGATGCGCTGACGTTCCCGATTGCCACGGGCCAGGAAGAAACCCGCCGCGACGCAATTGAAACGATTGGCGCTATTTCTGACATCACTGCGAAATACCCCGGCATTCACACGACGCTCGGTGTCTCAAACGTCTCATTTGGTCTCAACCCCGCCTCTCGTGTCGTGCTGAACTCGGTGTTCTTGCACGAAGCAACTGAAGCAGGACTCGACACCGCAATCATCGACGCGGCGAAGATTGTTCCCCTCGCCTCCATCCCTGACGAACAGCGCCAGGTCGCTTTGGATCTGGTCTGGGATAAGCGTGAATACGACGACGAAGGCACGCTGGTTTATGACCCGCTCGCCAAGATGTTGGAAATCTTTGACGGGGTTGACTCAGCCGCCCTAAAGGACCAACGAGCAGCAGAGCTCGCGGCGATGCCTGTCAGGGAGCGTCTTGAGCGCCGAATTATCGACGGCGAATCCAAGGGCCTCGAGGCTGACTTGGACCTGGCTCGCTCAGAGGGTGCAACGGCGCTTGAAATCATCAACGACACGTTGCTTGCTGGAATGCAAGTGGTGGGTCAACGCTTCGCAAGCGGTGAAATGCAGCTGCCGTTTGTGTTGCAATCTGCCGAAGTGATGAAGGCAGCGGTGGCACTTCTCGAGCCCCACATGGAAAAGAGCGAAGCCGCAGGCAAGGGCACCATGGTGCTCGCCACTGTCCGTGGTGACGTCCACGACATCGGCAAAAATCTAGTCGACATCATTTTGAGCAACAACGGCTACGACGTGGTCAACATCGGCATCAAGCAATCCATTGCCGACATCATCCAGGCTGCAGAAGAACACAACGCCGACGTCATCGGCATGAGCGGACTTCTGGTTAAGTCGACCCTGGTGATGAAGGAGAACCTCCAGGAGCTCACCTCAAGGGGTCTTGCCAAGAAGTGGCCGATCATTTTGGGGGGCGCTGCTCTGACCCGCTCCTTTGTTGAAGACGATTTGGCCTCTGAATTTGAGGGAGTCGTGCGCTATGCAAAAGACGCGTTCGAGGGCTTAGACCTCATGGCGCCACTTGTTGCCATCGCCCGCGGAGCTGATCCCGAATCCGTCGGGCTTCCTGCTCTGAAAAAGCGCATTTATCCAGCCAGCCAGTTGCAGGTCACAGAGCCCGAGGACATGCCAGAGCGCTCAGATGTCGCCTTGGATAACCCCGTCTTCGCTCCCCCCTTCTGGGGGACGAGGATCGTGAAGGGCTTCGCACTCAGCGACTACTCTGCCTTCTTGGATGAGCGGGCCACCTTCATGGGCCAGTGGGGACTTAAGCCTGGCCGCGGAGAAGGCGGTAAGTCCTATGACGAGCTGGTGGAGACCGAAGGTCGACCACGCCTTCGCTACTGGATCGACAAGCTCCTTGCTGAAAAAGCGTTGGACCCTGCCGTGGTCTATGGCTATTTCCCCGTTGTATCTGAAGGAAACGACGTGGTCGTGTTGCACCACGGCAACGACCCCGAGGGGCTGCTTGGCGAAAAAGGTTTGCTCGCGCCAGATGGCGGCAGTCAGGGTGAGGTGGGCACCGAACGTCTGCGCTTTAGCTTCCCGAGGCAGCGCCGCGATCGACACCTTTGCCTCGCGGACTTTGTGAAGTCACGCGAATCAGGACAAGTCGATGTGATGGCATTCCAGCTCGTGACGATGGGCGAAAGCATTGACAAAGTTGCCCAGACCCTTTTTGCCTCAGATTCCTACCGGGACTATCTCGAGCTGAACGGTCTTGCCATGCAGCTCACCGAAGCATTGGCCGAATATTGGCACGCCCAAATTCGAAACGAATGGGGATTTGGATCGGAAGATCCAGCAGATTTGAACGATGTGCTGGGCGTGAAGTATCGAGGAGCACGCTTCTCGCTGGGCTACCCCGCCTGCCCCGAGATGGAAGACCGCAAGAAGGTCGTAGAGCTTCTCAACCCCGGTCGTATCGGCGTGGAGCTCTCCGATGAGCTACAGCTCCACCCTGAGCAATCAACCGACGCGTTCGTGTTCCATCACCCTGACGCCAAGTACTTCTCGGTCTAGACCTCTCACTGCGTCCACGCGGCGAAGCGCTTTGAGAGCTGCACCCCCGATGAGCGCAATCGTCACCACGGTGGTGACAGCCCGCACCGAATCCCAGGTCAGCGTCGATGTGGTGAGGCAGTAGACGACGAATCGTCCCAGGTTGGCCCACACTCCTTCATTTTCTGCGAGGGAAATCGACGTGCCAGATCCGATCGCAAGTGGCCAGAACCAGAGATTCATAAGAGCACCAAACACGTACGAAGAAACCGCGCCGTAGATAGCGAGTATTCCTACCTCGAGGCGCGGGAAGGCTTTGGGTGGGGTGGGAATCAACCCTGCACCCGCCCCGACCCATCCAATTGCAAGTGCTTGGAAAGGAGTCCACGGCCCGAAGCCGCCCCACATCATCGAGGACACGACAAGCCCTAACGCCCCGACAGCAAATCCACCGCGGGGACCCAAGACCCGTCCCGCCAAAACGACGACGACGAAGATGAATTCAATTCCCCCTGCACCGGCGGAAAATAACCGCGCCGCCGCTGCGAGCGCCGCCAACACACCAACAAGCGCAAGAACTCGAGAGTCACCCAGCCCCGACAGAGAAAGTCCAAGAAGACTAATTGCTGACGCAGTAGCGACAAGCGCGGCGAGCGTGACGAAACCACCGTGGGACAGCGGGATGAACGCAGAGAGGAACGGCCAACTAAAGGCAAGCAGACCCACGGCACTTGCGCCCGCGAATAGCCCCATAACGAGGTTGTGGCGGAGAGGGGTTCGAGCATTCATCGCCTGGCCTCCGCGTGATCAACAAGCCGGCCAGATAGCATCTGGAAGCGTGGGCCCTCAAGCGACGCCAGCGCGCCTGGCTCTTGCGTGGCAATCAGTAAGGCCACGCCTGTTTCCATGGCGCATTTGAGTACATCCGCGAGTGCATCAGCTGCAGCTTCGTCAAGTCCTGCGGTGGGCTCGTCCAAGAGCAGCGCGAGCGGACGATGAGACATTTGAATGGCAATCGCGAGAGCCATTTGTTGGCCCCTGGAGAGATCTCTCGGATGGGCATGGGCCATTGTGGCCGTGATCTCTTCTCGCCAGGCGCCAGACAAGATTGCATCCAAGGTGGTGCGAGTAAGCCCCGGTGCAGCCCCAGCCGATTTGTCGGCGAGACCTAATTCCTTCTCGACAGAGTCGGTAAAGAAGAAGTTTCTCGGATCGCATGGAACGTAGGCCACATCAGTCTTCTTGTCAGCAATCAGTTCAAGAAGGCTGGTTTTTCCCGCGCCATTGTCGCCCGAAATGACTGTCGCTTGACCTCGTCGAAGCTCCAGGGCAAGCCCCCTAAATACGACGTGTTCACCGTAGGACACGGCGAGATCCGAGTATGAGGCCACCACATCTGGATCAGCGGGGAGGCTCGGGAGCATGGGGGTGAGGTCGACTTGGGGAGCCTGATAGCGGCCGAGGTGGAGGCCTTCAGAATCGAGGGTGTAGAAATCAGCACCAGCGGTCTCGAGCTCGACACTATGGTGGTCACTGATCACGACGGTGACTCCTTCGTCGGAGAGCTCATCGAGTCGAGTCAGCAGGTCTCGCCTACTGGATGGATCAAGGCTTCGAAGTGGTTCGTCCAGCAACAGCAACGATGGGCCACCAGCGGTGACAACCGCACATCCCACCACGACCGCCTCACCAGCGGAGAGTTCAACAGGATTCCGACCTGCAAGGTGGCTCAGGCCCCAGTGAGCAAGGTGCCGTGCCGCGTTGTCCTTCGCGAGAGGCCGGGGCTGACCCTTGAGCACTAACGACAGTGCGACCTCGTCCAACACCGAGCTGGCGAGAAAGATGCTCTTGGCGGCATGGGGCAGGTAGCCAATGTCTGCGTAAGGTGGCCTGGTAAGTGCACCAGCTTGAACTGCCTCCACGTCGGGGTGCAATCCTGCCATCGCTTCGAGAAGCGAGGTCTTCCCCGCACCCGTTTGGCCAGTAATCACCGTGAATGAGCCAGGTTCAATGGCTGCGGTTACCTCAGTAATTCCTCGTGACGCCCACGAAAATCCGGTAAGCGTAAGCGCGGGACCTAAATGGCCTGCACTCTGATTTACTTTTCTGACAATCAGCCCCCGTGAGTGCAAGGCGGTGTGAATACTCGTGGCATATTCGAGGGTCTGTTCAAATACAGGAAGCAGAAGATTCCTTCCCTGCTTCACCTTTCGGCGCTCGGCTGCTTGCTTCGTCTCGTGATGAACTCTTACGAGTACCGGGAGCATCGACAGTGCGATCACCAGTGCAGTCAGAAGAGTCTTCCCCTTCTTCACCATGGGAACAAACAAGATCACCCCGCGCGGATCCCACCATGCAAGAGCTAGCCCAGACACCACAATCACGGCAGCAAAAGGAATTCCAGAACTTAGGCTGCCAAGAACGCCTTCTGTGGTGACATCTCCACCAACAACAATGTGTGAGAACACCCCCCGGAGTGCGAACTGCGGGATGGAGAACAGAGGCTCGCCGCTTCCTCCCGCCCCACCAAATAAGACGCGATAGACCACACGAACTGCGAGAAACACAATCGCGCTAGACAGCGCGAGTAACACCACTCCCCATGGATGTGGTCGCTTCATTAGGGCCCAGTGCTCGGGATGACGATGTCATCGCCGCTTGAGAATGCGAGTCCAAGGGATGACCCAGGAGTGACCATTAACGTGCCCACGCCTTCCATCGCGTAGTCCCACGGAGACTCCTGGTCTGGTTTCTGCCACAGTGCCCAATAGGCAAACGCAGGAGGCATGTCGGCGCAGGTTTCGAGGTAGGGCTCTTCACCGGCCACCACGATTTCGACTGTGGCCGAGGGCAGTTCATTCACCCGGCACACCACGAGGTCTCCATAAGCCTCGGTTCCTTCAGTCGTGACTCCTGCAAAGGCAAGAACGTCCGACGCGAGCGCCGATTCACCCTCAAACTCCACACATTCTGCAACTGACTGATCCGATAACACTCCGTAATCGACCGCGACGATCACACCGGAGCAGGCATCGAGCTCCCCCTTTGATAAGCCATTGGAATCTACGGGGTCGCATCCGGCAAGGGCCACAAGGGTGGCAGTGCTCAAGAGTGTGGCGAGTGATTTCATTGAGCCTCCATCGTAGAAAAAACTTCGGGGCTCCGAAGCTTCCAGCCTATCGTGCGCAATTCGGAGGAAACTTCCGGGTCACCCACCTAGTCTCAGGGCTATGCGAATGGTCGTGACCGGGGCGTCTGGCTATGTGGGCGGGCGTTTAGTCCCTCGCCTGCTCGACAAAGGGCATGAGGTGACCGTTATTGTTCGCGATCTCGCCCGAATCGACGACGTCCCCTGGCGTGCCAAGGTCAGGATCGTGCGCGGCGACTTAGAAGACCGACGTGTCGTGAAAGAAGCTCTCGCAGACCAAGAGGTGCTCTACTACCTGGTGCATTCGATGGCGTCATCGTCGCAATTTGACCAACTCGAGGCGACGATTGCGTCAACGGTCGCGGAAGAAGCAAAAAAGGCTGGCCTGAGCCGAATCGTCTACTTGGGAGGCCTGCACCCCGACGGCAAACTCTCCAAACACCTTGCCTCCAGAAAGAGAGTCGGTGAGATCCTTCTCGCCTCGGGTGTGCCCACCGCTGCCCTGCAAGCGGGGGTCATTATTGGATCCGGCTCAGCGAGTTTCGAAATGATTCGCCACCTCACCGAGGTCCTTCCCTACATGCCCGCCCCCAAATGGGTAAGAAATTTCATTCAACCCATCGCCATCAGGGATGTCCTTCACTACCTTCTCGAGGCAGCCCATGTGGACCCAAGCGTCAACCGCGCCTTCGATATCGGTGGCCCCGATGTGTTTAGGTACGGCGAGCTGATGAACGGCTATGCCGTAGAAGCGGGGCTGAAACCGCGGATGATCATGACTCTTCCTGTGCTGACGCCCTATCTGGCGTCCCAGTGGGTGAACTTGGTCACCCCGATTCCCCGCGCCCTCGCTGTGCCCATCATCGAATCGCTCCTCCACGATGCCGTCATGACCAACCACGACATTGACGACGTGATCGCTCCTCCACAGGAAGGCCTCACTGGCTACCGCCGGTCAGTGCAACTTGCCTTGGCGCGGATGCGCGAAGGACAAGTGGAAACGTCGTGGCGAGAAGCCACCGTGCAGGGCGCACCCCATGACCCACTCCCTAGTGACCCGGAATGGGCCGGGCATACGGTTTATACCGACATCAGGACAGTGACATGCGCTGCGGATGTGTCATCGCTGTGGTCGGTTATTGAATCAATTGGTGGAGATAACGGCTGGTATTCACTCCCCGGAGCCTGGGCACTTCGCGGCTTGATCGACAAGCTCGTCGGCGGAGTGGGGCTCCGCCGTGGGCGACGAGACCCCGACCACCTGATCACGGGCGATGCTCTTGATTTTTGGAGAGTGGAGAGGGTTGACACCAACTCAATCTTGCGCCTGAGAGCAGAAATGAAGCTTCCTGGCCTGGCCTGGCTGGAGTTCTCGGTCGCCGCCGACGGGCCTTCGTCGAGTGTGCTCACCCAGCGGGCAATCTTCTTCCCCCACGGGCTTGGCGGTCGACTTTATTGGCTGGCGGTAATGCCTTTCCACGGCATCGTATTCCAGGGAATGGCTAAGGGATTAGCGAAAAAAGCAGAATCCCTCGCCGCCAACTATCCCGCCGGGTAGGTTTCCCATCGTT